>JBAXCT010000089.1:0-8072 GCA_037141375.1 Chthoniobacterales bacterium
CTGCACCCATTGGCTGCTGCGCTGCACCTGCTCGTTCAGTTCATGTGTAGTTCGACTCATAAAAACAGAAATTTTTTTGGAGGGCGTTCCGCGGAAACTCACGCTCCGCCCTTGTTCAGAGACAAGGGTCCCCCCTCCGGCGTTCGATTTCCGGCGCCGTCAAGGGGTCGGTACGACATAATAGTCGTCGCCCACTTTGAGTTTTTCGTAGTCGCGGCCGTCGACCCAGACATTGAAAACGCGGGACTGGTCGGGCGTCTCGACCTTGAGCAGGTATTGCCCGGCCACATCGGTCCCGCGCAGCCCACCTGAACCGACAGTGATCTCACGCGCAGGCTCAGGCGTGAATTCCTTGGCGATGATTTTCCCGGTGAAGGCACCGCTGCTTTTCATCGTGCGGTCGAGCGAAAGCGTGGCCATGACGATGGCGCCGAGGATCGCGACGGCTGCAAGGATCGAACCGACGAGGATCTTTTTCCGCTGCGGGTCTTTGTATTGGAACGGGGTTGTCATGACCGCTTGCGACCAAGAAGCCGAGCCTCCGCCTCATCCGCAGCGCGGCAGGCATCCTCGATCGTGGGTTTGAGAACACAAAAGTGACCCATCTTGCGTCCGGACCGTGGACCTTTCTTGCCGTAGAGATGAAGTTTGACGTCCGGGTCGGAGAGGAGTGCCGCCCAGTTTGGTTCACCATTTTCCCAAGCTTCGCCGAGCAGGTTGACCATGACGACGGGGCTGAGGAGACGCGGTGACCCGAGAGGCTGTCCGCAGACGGCGCGCAACTGCTGCTCGAATTGGCTGGTCACGCAGGCGTCGAAGCTGAAGTGGCCGGAGTTGTGCGGGCGCGGGGCGAGCTCATTGATGAGCAGGGTGCCATCGCGGCGCACGAAAAACTCCACCGCCAGCACGCCGACAAGATCCAGCGTGCGGGCGATGCGCACGGCCAAATACCCGGCCTCGCGCGCCACGGCATCATCGACACGTGCCGGCACGATGGAACGGTGCAGGATGTGATTGCGGTGGATATTTTCCGAAGGGGTGAAGCATTCAACACGTCCCGAGGCATCGCGCGCGCAGACCACGGAGATTTCGCAGCGGTAATCCACCCACTCTTCAAGAACCGCGCGCGGCGCGCCGAGTTTGTTCCAGGCATCGGCCGCCTCGGCCGCGCTGCCGAGTTTAGACTGGCCCTTTCCATCGTAACCGAAATCGGCTGTTTTGATCACGCAGGGAAAACCCATCGCGGCGGCGGCGGCGGCCGCCTCGGCAGCGGAACTCACCGTGCGGTGCTTGGCGCAGGGAAATCCGTGGCGGACCAGAAATTCTTTTTCGCGCTCCCGGTTCTGGCAAATGTGCAGGATTCCGGGCCGCGGCAGCACCGGCCGGATCTCCTCCACGGCCTCGAGTGGCGCCACGGGAATATTCTCGAATTCGAATGTCACAACATCCACCGCGGCGGCGAAGGCGGATAATTTCTCGAGGTCATCGTAGTTTGCTGTGACTTCGACATCGCTGATCTGGCCGGCCGGGCTGTCTGGTGAGGCTTCGAGGGTGTGGACGCGATAACCCATGCGCCGGGCGGCGATACCGAACATGCGGCCCAGTTGGCCGCCACCGACGAGACCGATGGTCCCTCCCGGCAAAACCGGACGAAAATCTTCCGCCTGCGCGGATCCCTCGTTAGGTTGGATCTCTTCGGACATGGATTATGTGATTTATCTGCTCGTGCTGGGATTGCTCGCCGTGCTGGAACGGCTGCCTCTGGTGCTGGCCTTCCGGCTGGGCAGCGTTCTCGGGCTAGTGGCTTGGGCCATACTGCCAGAATACCGCAAACTGGCACGCCGGAATCTACGCATTGTCTTCGGAGAGAAGATGGATGAGCAAGAAATCCGGCGGACGGCGCGCCGTCACTTCCAAACTCTGGGAGCCAATATCCTCTGCGTACCGCGCCTGGCCAAACTGCCCGAGGACGTGGTGCTGGGCCGGGTGGAGATACTCGGGTTCCACCACCTGCTCGAGGCCTTGGATCGCAAAAAAGGCGCGATCACAGCCATCAACCACATCGGCAACTGGGAGCTTTACGCACATCTGGTCAGCTGCGCGGGCAATGCAGAGGTCGGGACAATTTTCCAATCCCAGCGCAATAAATACCTCAACCGGCTGATCGACCGGAATCGTCGTCGGCTCGGGCTGCGGACCTTCGACCGCAAGCGGGGTTACCTCAATGCGATCGATCTCTTGGAGAGTGGAGGAGTGCTCGCCGTGCTCATCGATCAGCACGCGGGAGAAGGCGGACTGTGGACCCCTCTCTGCAACAAACTCGCCTCGACCTCGCCGCTGGCCGCCATGCTGGCCCAACGCACCGGAGCGCCGATCCTCTCGGTGGCCATCCATACGACCGGGACGGCACGTTGGCGATGCACGATGGAGCCTCCGATCGAGCCTGCGGGACTCGACGTTCCCGAACTTACCTGGCGTCTCAACCAGGTGCTCGAACGCCAGATCAAGGCCTCGCCGCCAGATTGGTTCTGGCTGCACAACCGCTGGAAAACCATGCGCCCGCGATTTCTCGGCAGCGCGTGGAAACGCGGTATCTATCTGCCGCAAGGAACGCGCGGCGAAGATCTCCAACCTTTCCGGCTGCTGATCCGCTCGAGCAACTGGCTGGGCGATGCCGTGATGGGCATTCCCGCCGCCATGGCCTGCAAGAGGGGCCGGCCGGATCTTCACCTCAGCATCCTCACCCCCGCCAAACTGGCTCCGCTCTGGCGACGCGTGCCCGGGGTGGACGAGGTGATCGAAATCCGGGCCGGAGAAAATCCCTGGAAACTGGCGCGACGGGTGCGCCGAAAATTCGATGCCGCGATCCTTTTTCCCAACTCTCTGCATTCCGCCCTCGAGGCGCGAGCCCTCGGCGTACCGCGCATCGTGGGTTATCCGGGACACCAGCGACGCAAGCTCCTGCATCAAGCGCCGCGTTTTTCCCCCGAATCATGCGGTCATCAGGCCAACCGTTTTCTGCGTCTGGTCGCGCACTTCGGCGCGCCGCTGCCGGAGGAGGGCGCGAGCTTCCCACGAAGCACACCGAAAAAACAAAACGGCGGTAAATTCCGTATCGGCGTGTGTCCGGGGGCGGAGTACGGTCCGGCCAAACGCTGGCCCGCCGAACGCTTCGCCGCCACGATGGCTGCGGTGGCCAAAGTCCATGACGCGGAGTGGATTATTTTCGGAGTGGCCGGCGATGCCCCGGCCGCGGCGGCCATTGCCGAGGCATGCGGCCTTCCGGTGCGCAATCTCGCCGGACAAACAACACTCGACGAATTGATGGACGAATTGGCGGCCTGCGATGCGCTACTGACCAACGACACGGGCACCATGCATCTGGCCGCTTTCCACGGCGTGCCGACCATCGCCATCTTCGGATCGACGGAACCCGCGCTGACCTCGCCACTCGGCGAATTTCACGAGATTCTGCGCCACAAAGTCGAGTGCAGCCCATGCTTCCAACGCGAGTGCCCGATCGACTTCCGGTGCATGACAGCGATTAGTCCAGAGGAGGCCGCGGCGGCCCTGGCCAAAGTTCTCACCACCGGCCGTTCCGTCAGCGCTTGAGGATCGCGTAGGTTTTTTTCCCGGCCCGCTCCACCATCAGCACGGCGGCATCATCCGGCCCAATTTTACCGAGCGCGGCGCGGAAAGACTCCGCATCGTGCACCGGATCCGCGCCGACGCCGGTGATGATATCGCCCGACTGCAGTCCGGCGAGGGCGGCAGGACTGCCCGGATCCACCTCGTTGACGACGACACCGGCATCCGTGCCGGCAGCTTTGGCTCCATCCTCCGACAAGCTTTTCAGAGCCAGACCCCAGTCCGGATTTTTCTGGCCACCTTCGCGCGGGGGTTGCGGCCGCGCGGCGACGCGCAGGGGAGACGCCGGCAACTCCTCAGTGGTGACGGAAATTTCTCGGAAATCATCCTCGCTCGCCCCGCGTCGCCAGACCTTGAGCCGAACTTTTGTGCCGATGCCCTTGGTGAGGACAGCCTGCTGCAGTTGTTGCGCTGTATCGACCTTGCTGCCGTCGACGGCGACAATGACATCGGACGGCTGCAATGCGCTGCCTGCAGCCGGCGTGTCGGGCTCGATGGTTTTCACGATGACCCCCTGCTTGATTCCCATCAGCTGCTGCAGGCGCGGTTCTTCGGACAGGGTCTGGATGCGGATCCCCAGCCAAGGGCGCACCACGCGGCCTTTGGCGATGAGCTCATCGCTGATCGCACGTGCCAATTTCGAAGGGATAGCAAAACCGAGACCGCGGCTTAATCCGTTGATCAGCGTGTTGACCCCGAGGACACGGCCGTCGACATCGCAGAGCGGGCCGCCACTGTTGCCCGGGTTGATCGCGGCATCGGTCTGCAGATAATCCTCGTAGACCGTCTCGGTCAGATTTCTCCGTCCCTTTCCGCTGAGGACACCCACGGTGAGCGTATATTCGAGGTCGAAGGGCGCGCCGATGCTGCAGACGAATTCGCCCACGCGCGCCGCATCGCTGTCTCCCCATTCGGCAACCGGCAAATTTTTCTCCTCGGCCTTGAGTAACGCAATGTCCGTCTTCTCGTCGATTCCGACCACGGTGAGCGGCAACCGCGAACCATCCTGACGGCGCGCAACCACACCATGCTGCGGATCGGCATCCTCGATGACATGGGCATTTGTGACGATGTAACCGTCTGCGCGGATGATGAAGCCAGAACCCTCGCTCTCCTCGACGCGCGCCGGACGGTCCGGTTCACCATTGTCCGGCAGCGAAAAACCCAGATCGAAAACGCCTCCGGCCGAGGAGGCGCGCTTGCTCACCTCCAGCACGACCACACTGGGAGCCACCTTCTTGTAGACCGTGACGAAAGCGTCGCCGAGGACTTTGGCGGGAGACTTTGGGGCGGAACTCTTCACCTCGGCCAAAGCTGAAGCGCAGAGCGAACACAGGAGCATGGCCACGGTGCGTTTCACAAATGCATCCTACCATACGGAGGGATCGGGGCAACGCGGTTGGCGCCTTTCTCTTGCACTCCGCCCCCGAAGCCCCAGAATTATGGGTCCGTTTATGAATTTGACGGATCCCAAATATTTCATCAACCGCGAGCTGAGCCGGCTTGAATTCAACCAGAGGGTGCTGGACCAGGCGACCGATGCCGCGGTCCCGCTGCTCGAGAGGCTAAAGTTTCTCTGCATCGTGTCATCTAACCTCGATGAATTTTTCGAGGTGCGGGTGGCCGGCCTCAAGCAGGTGCAGCAATCCGATGTTTTGGCCACAGGCCCTGACGACATGCCGGCCGCAGAGCAGCTGGCCGCCATCTCCAAACGCGTGCGCCGCATGGTGGCCGACCAATATGCTTGCTGGCGCGACGACATCCGGCCGCAGCTCGCGGAGAAGGGCGTGCGCTTCCACCGCTACCCGGACGTCGACCCCGTTGTGCGCAAGCATTTCGAGCAGCATTTCGAGCGGGAAATCTATCCGGTCCTCACCCCGCTGGCCATCGACCCCGCCCATCCCTTTCCCCAGCTGCTCAACAAGAGCCTCAACCTCATCGTCGAGCTGGAGGGGGAGAATCTGACGACCGACCTCGCCGTCGTGCAAATCCCCCGAATCCTGCCGCGCGTCCTTCCTTTCCCGGAGAAGAGCGGGGATGGCGACGACTTCATTTTTCTCGGCAGCCTCATCCAGGAGCACGTAGGCAGGCTTTTCCACGGGGTCAAGGTGCGCGGGGCGCACGTCTTCCGCGTGACGCGCAACAGCAACCTCTATGTCGAGGAGGAGGAGTCGCGCAACCTGCTGCACGCCATCGAGGACGAGCTGCGCAAACTCAACCGCGGCAATGCCGTCCGCCTCGAGGTGCCCTCCGGCTGCCCGCCGGAACTCACTACGAGGCTGTGCGAAATTTTCAATCTGCAAAAGGAGGACGTCTACCGTGTCGAGTTTCCGGTGAACCTCCTCCGGCTCATGCCGATCGCGACGGAGCTGGAGCGTCCGGATCTGAAATACAAGCGGTTCACCCCGACAACGGTGGTGGGACTCGGCACGGAGCAGGACATTTTTTTCCACATCCGCAAGGGCGACATACTGCTGCATCACCCCTATGACAGCTTCCAGACCGTGCTCGATTTTATCGGGCAGGCGGCGGAGGATCCGCAGACCCTTGCCATCAAGCAGACGCTTTACCGCACCAGCTCCGACTCGCCGCTCATCCCCCTGCTGATCCAGGCCTCGCGCGCGGGCAAGCAGGTGGTCGTCGTCATCGAATTGAAGGCGCGTTTCGATGAGGCGGCCAACATCAAGTGGGCGAGGCAACTGCGCGAGGCCGGAGTCGACGTCGTCTACGGTGTATCGGGTTTGAAAATGCACGCCAAGATGGCCATGGTGGTGCGCAGGGAATACGACGGCATCCGCCGCTATGTGCATCTAGGCACCGGCAACTACCATCCTTCGACCGCCCGCCTCTACACCGACCTGAGCTATTTTACGGCGCTTCCGGATATCACCGAGGATGTGGCCAATCTTTTCAACACGGTGACGGGCGGCGCGCAGCTACCTGTGCCCAGCAAGCTGCTGGCCGCACCGTGGCACCTGCACCGGCAGATTCTCGAACTGATCGACGCGGAGATCTCCAACGCTGCGGCGGGACGGCCCTGCGGAATTTTCGCCAAGCTCAATTCGCTGGTGCAGGAGGAAATCATCGAGGCTCTCTACCGGGCCTCTTGCGCCGGCGTGCCGGTCAGGCTCCTCGTCCGCGGCATCTGTGCCCTGCGCCCCGGCATCGCGGGCGTCAGCGAAAACATCGAGGTGCGCAGCATCGTCGGACGCTTTCTCGAGCATAGCCGCATCTACCGTTTCGAGAATGCAGGGGATCCGCGCTACCTCCTCGGCAGTGCCGATTGGATGGAGCGGAATTTCTTCCATCGCGTGGAGACGATTTTCCCCATCGAGAGCCCGGGCATGAAGCAGCATTTGGAGGAAATCATCGACTACTTTTGGCGCGATAATCTGCGGGCCCAGATCCTGCAACCCGATGGCATCTACCGCCGGACCGCGGCCGGAGCGGACCCTTGGGATGCCCAGGAGGAGTTCCTCGCGGAGGCTACACGACGGAGGAAGCGGCGCGCGGCAGCCGAAGCGTCTTGAAGTTGACAAACCGGGAAGCGTGGCGAGATTGCGCCATGGTTTTCCGTCTGGCCCTGCTGGTTTTCTTAGCATCGTCCGGCGGCCTGGCGGCCGAACCACCGATCGTGCCTGAAGTCCGTGTTTGCCTCACAGACAAAGATGGACGCACACTGCCGGCCCAAACCATGCAAAAAGTCATCAAGACCGACGAGGAGTGGAGGAGTCAATTGGGCGAAGATGCCTACCGAGTAGCGAGGGGGAAAGGCACGGAACCAGCTTTCTGCGGCGCTTTTTACGACCAAAAAAAGGCCGGCATTTACGAGTGCATCTGTTGCGGATTACCGCTCTTCCGCTCCGATGACAAGTTCGACTCCGGCACCGGATGGCCCAGCTTTTTCGCACCCGTGGCCAAGGAAAATGTGGTGACCGAATCCGACCACAGCCATGGAATGGTGCGCGACGAGATCCTCTGCGCGCGCTGCGATGCGCATCTCGGGCATGTCTTTCCTGACGGTCCTCCGCCGACGGGTTTGCGCTACTGCCTCAACTCGGTCTCGCTGAAATTCGTGCCGAAACAATGAAGCGGCACCCCCTTTTCGCTTCGGCATCATGAAGACCACTCTTGCTTTGATGGCCATGCTCACAGCGGCCACCATGGCGGAAGATTCAAATATGAAAACACAAACAGCGATCTTGGGCGGCGGATGTTTCTGGTGCGTCGAGGCCATTTACGAGCGCATGCCGGGGATCATCTCGGTCACCTCGGGATACGCCGGAGGTCAGACGCCGGACCCCACCTACGAGCAGGTCTGCACAGGCGAGACCGGGCATGCGGAGGTGGTAAGGATCGAATTCGATCCCGCGACAATTTCCTACGACAAGATCATCGATCTCTTCTGGGACGCCCACGACCCG
>JBAXCT010000090.1:0-7990 GCA_037141375.1 Chthoniobacterales bacterium
CCCATAACATCGCCGACGCCCACCCCCACCCCGACCCCGATACCTTGGTCGGCGCGGCAAATTTGGTGGAACGAAAACTTTGGGGTGCCAGATCCGAGCGATGACACAAACGCAACGACGGCAGATGCCGATGGCGACGGAAGAAACAATATCCTGGAATACGCCTTCGGCGGAGATCCATGCCGACCTGATTCCGCTGAACGTAACCCGGTGCTCACGCGGGAGCCTGACGGCTTTCGTTTGACCTACGGGCCGATCACATCCGACGTCCTTGACGCCATAGACTCCAGCACGGATCTTTCTGCTGGTTGGGCTGCGCTCGATATTATCCGTACCACCAACCCGACAGGGGTCATCACGGCCCTCGACCCATTCGCAGCTTCACCCGCAAAAAAGTTTTACCGGATCAGCGTCATTGCGCCCTGAACAACAAATCGACCACGCTCCAGTTCGCGCTGGCAATCTTCCTATGAGCAACTTCCGCCTTACCACGGCAGATCAAACGGATAGTGGTTGATGATGAGCCAAGGGATGGTTTGAAGGAAATTGAGCACCGCGACCAGTAAAATGGCTTGCGCCATCTCGCGCTTCGCACAAAGCACATAAAATAGCGATGCGGCGAGAACAGAAAACATGGCGAAGAGATCCCAGTCTCTTATAACCGGGATCCAGCCGACGTAGGCGGCGAAGAAATAGATGGCGTAGACAAAAAACGCCACGCCTAACAATGCGATACGTGGATCTTTGAGATCGCGGCCCTTGTTGTGCGCGATAAAAAAGCAGGGCAGGACAAAACAGAATGCCGAGTAGTGGAAGATAAAATTGAACGATCGGATAAGGTTGTCTAGCGAAAACATGGCGTAGGCAGGGCCCGGCGGACAAAAGGCGCGGCGCAGATCAATAATGCTGAAGAAAGGGAGCATGAGACCATCATGCTGTGTTTCGCCCCAAAAAATCTCAGCTCCATAAAAGGGGAAGCTGTCTTTAAATTTGCTTACATCTCCATCGAACTTAAGTTGGTAGATGCCGTAGTAAACGGCAACGGCGATGCACAGGGCCGCTAAGGCAGAGAAGAAGCAAATCCGCAGAGCCTGCCACCATGCGACGCGCTTAGCGACGAGGGCATAAATCCAGACGAAGGCCAAAGGAATAACCAAAAGCGCCTCTGAAACGTGCGAGAGGTAGGCTAAGAACGCGGTGACGGATAGGGCAAATAGCCCGCGTCCATCCTTTATCACGCGCAAAGAGCAAAACAAAAATACCATCCACCAAAGCATCGGAAGGCCGTGCACACCGACATAAGCGAAGTAAAGCTGCACCGAGGAGATCGACAAAAAAAGGAGGACGCCAAGTAGCGAGCCGCCAAATTCTCCGCCGAGGCGTTTGACATCGGCGCGCACGAAAATCAAGAAAGGGATAAAGAGGAGGAGGCTGAAAAGGCGCTCCTGATTGTCATGCAGCCAGGGAACAAAAGCGTAAATTTTCGAGAGCGACTCATACACAACGGAGCTCAGAGGCGCATGATGCGGATTGGTAATCGAGTAGACCCAGTCGTGGTAGGGTCGCTCACAGCGAAAATACCATCCAGCGTAGACAAGTGCACAGCCCAGAGGGACAGCGAAGTACCACCGTGGAATCTTGAGTTGCAGAAAGCGGGAGGGAACACAGGGGATAAATAATGCCGCTAGCGTGTAAACGCCCAAGAGGGACCAGCGCGTTCCAACCGAGAAAAACGAAGCCATGTATCCGCCCCAAGCCCAAAAGGGCGCATAAAAATAGGCCCAGTAGCGATAGGCCAGCACCACCCCAGCCAGGGCAAGAACCAGATCCATCTCGCCTATCCGGCCAAGCCTGTAGATCGCCACGAGGAGCAGCATGAGGGCGGCAAGGCTGATCAACCACAGCGTGTGGAAGTTGGGCAGGGTCAGCGCTTCACGCACAATCGTCATGTTGGTGTGCCGAGGTTCGCGCTGGAAATCGAGTTCTTTTGGCTTGGCGGGATCTGTAGAGGTGAACGAGTAGTCGACAAAATTCACCATCCTGGGCCAGTTGCTGTACTGCAGAAAAATAGGCATCTCAGAGCCCTCCCAACTCACGCCGACGAATATGACTTGATGCTGGGCGACGAAGGACCACGTTGACCATCCGCCGTCATCGGGTACCGTCATCAAGGGCGAGGCATCGACAAGCTCAGGAGAACGGAAGTTTTCCCAAATCCCCTGATACACCACATAACGCAAGGCGCCTCTTTCACCACCGAAACGGTGTTGCAGTGAAAGGGTGATGCGCTCGCCAACGCCTACGTGGTCACGCACCTTCCACGTAATCAGCTTGTAGGGTGCTTTTTCGTCAACCGCCGAAGAAAATTCCTGAGGCGCAAAATAGAGCAGTGGGACGACGGTGTGAAAAAGGAAGACGCCGAAAAGTAGGTAGACGGCATTGCGCGCAACACGAGCCACATACATCTCGATTTTGTGAAATCTCCTTGGCCGCATATCGGATGCGAGCTGTGAATACATCTTGGACAAACCTCCGGTTGGACTCTTTCTTGAAATGTTTTTGGCTGTGTTGCCCCTCGAGGCGTACAAACTTCCTAGCCCCTGATTGCTGTATTATGTTCCCTGCCACAAAGGGGCAAGAAGTTTCGGTTCTCCACATAATATGGTGAGATTTGGATCAAGCGGGTGAGAAGCCCAGCCTGCGCAGGAGAAAGAACCTTTGCCACCTGAACGTCGGCATATTTCACGCCGAGAACTCCCGCCCCGGTCAACACCACGAACCGGCAGGTGCGCCCATGCCTCCACTAGTGCATATTCGCCGCCCCGCTCGTCACCGGATCACCCACCTGCGCACCCCGCTCAACAGCCACATCCGCAAAAACACGCAGTGCGTCTCGATTCAGTTCTGCCTTGCTCTACCCTCCGAACACCCTCGAGCCCCAGAACCCGTTGGCAAATCATCGGCTTCAGCCAGCCTCTTGACCGCTAACTCCCACCCGCTGGCAAGCTTTGACAGCACATCGCACGAGGCACACCAAAGTTTCTCACGGCTTGATCTCGGGTCAACATACTATGCATCATTCAGGTCACATGGCGGCTATGCTTAAACTAGGAAATAGAGGAACAACAGCAACGCTCCTCTCATGGCTCGCGGTACTAGCCGTCTTAATCACAGCGTTTCTGGCAATAAGAAATCACGGCTCAGTAATAGACGAGTACCACCACTTCCTCCAGATCAACACCTTCTTGCACGGGCAGGCGACCCTAGATCCCGAGTTAACCACGCTGCCTGGATATCACCTCCTCGTTTGCGGTATAGCCGTTCTGGTAAGAGCCTCGAGCTATCCCGATATGCGGTTGGTGAATTTCTTGCTTAGCCTGTTTACCATATTGGTTTTCTATGCCAGCGCTAAGCGATTTTCAGACAATCCACAGGTCAGGATGCTGCAATTTAGTTTTTTGCCGCTGCTCTTTCCGTTCTTTTTTTTAATATACACCGACGTCACCGCTTTGCTCTTCGTGCTACTCGCTCTGTATCTATGGGAGCGGGGTTATCGTTCTTGGGGATATTGTTTTAGTCTGCTGAGCATTTTGGTTCGTCAACAGAATGTCGTCTGGCTGCTGTTTCTATTGGCTTGGGACTTTACCGAAACATATGGATACCGCTTCGTCGCACCCGCCCTCGTCAAAAGATACCTTCTGAAGAATTGGCTTGGCGTCCTGATCCTCCTAGGATTCGGCGGCTTTGCCCTGCTTCACGGAGGCATCAGTATGGGTCACCAAAAGTTTCATCCGTCCTTCAATCTCAGCACCGGCAACATCTTTTTCTTTCTTTTTCTCTCCTTTTTTCTTTTTGCACCCTTGGGCTTAGCTGATTTGGGCGAGAGATGGCGCTTGCTCGTGCGCCATAGGGTCGTCGTGCTATTTTTTATGGTGGGGTTGACGCTGCTCTACACGTTTAGTTTTCAGGCTGACAATCCGCTCAACCAGTTCGACTTCCATCTGCGCAACAAAATGTTGCACTACTTGACGGCAAATAGTTTCAATAGATTCGTCGGGTTTGTCCCGATCGCGCTAGCCGCGCTCTATTTTGCCACCACGAGTTTCAAACGCCCGGCATTTTACCTGCTCTACCCCTTTAGTGTGGCTTTGCTGGCGCCCTCGTGGCTCATCGAGCAGCGCTATTACCTGGTGCCAGCGGCGCTCTTTATGCTTTTTCGACCTGCTGCCAGTCGCTCTGTGGAGTACGCAGTAGCGGCCCTCTATCTTGGTCTGAGTCTTTACTGCTTTGATGGCATACTCCACGGTCGTTTTTTCCTATAGGCACTTGTCATGCGTACGTTTCTTGTAAGATATGAGAGCCGTCTCGGATACGCGGCGGTTATCCTCAGCCTCATTGTTCTTTTTGTGTTGGGGAACCGCGAACCGTGGCGATATCATTTGGCCTACGACACGCGTTTCAATTACGCCAACATCGCCGATTATTTTCAGCGGGAGCATAACTTCTCCCAGCTTCAGAACAACGAGCGCCAGCCTGGTGAAATCGTCCTGATTACCGCGCTCTCCTTCCTGCGCCAGTTCGAAACGCATGGCGAGACTTTCATGTACGGTCTTATGGCGGTCAACGCGCTCTTTGTCATGCTCCTCGCCGTTCTCGTGCAACGCACCGCGGGGGGAAGACGCCTCTTTTGGCTAAGCGCCATTTTATTGGCCTTTGGTCCGATCGTGCTCTATCGACTTGATCTTCTGGTCTGCCTGCTGCTTCTAGCCAGCCTGCTCCTCTGGCAAAAACAAAACACCTATGCAGCGATGGTCGTGCTGTCTTTGGCGGCGACAACCAAACTCTTCCCATTCTTTGTCCTTCCCTATCTTCTCGTTCTCAGGTGGAAGAGGCACGGTTTTAAAAGTGCGCTCGTGCACGCGGCGCTCTTTACGGCGTGCACGCTCTCCCTTGTCGGATTATTTATGTTCTGGGGAGGTGTCACCTCGGATTTTATAAGGAGCAGCCTCGAGTTCCATAAAAACAAACCGATCCATGTCGAGTCGCTTTGGGGTTCATTGATTACGCTGTACCAGAGGATCAGCACCGGCCACTATCCCACAGGAGGGTCGGGATGGGGAATCTTCGGCATCGATGGAGAGTTTCTCGTCGGGCCGATATGGTTCTATGACTATTTTTGGTTATTGCTGCTTGCGGGCTATTATCTGTTTATCATCTTGCGAACGACAAGGGAGACCGCGTTCAATCTTGCCGTCGTCATGAGCATTATTATCTTGTTCCTCTCGTTTCTCAAAACGATTTGTCCGCAGTACCTCCTCTGGTTTACTCTTCTTTTTCCGTTTCTTGCCGAAGCGACGAGACAAAATCGCGTCCAGCGCATTATCATCGGTGTACTTATTTTGGTGATTGGGGCGGTCACCCAATATATCTATCCGGTTAGGTATACGGATCTCCTCAACGTGTTTTACAAAACGGGAGGCATGCCTGAGCTGTTTCTCGCCTTGTTTGGCCGTAATATTCTCTTGCTTGTGCTCCTATGCTTCACCCTGACCTATTCGCTCAAGCCGGCAGTCCAAACAAGTGATCTCTGAAGGTCACTCGCCTCGAAGCCGGCAAGCACGATTTCGGGTTCCTTCTTCCGATCATGTCCGAGGTTGTTGGCAAATTCATGGAGTTCGGGGATTTCACCGCCTGACGAATTGGAAGGCGCCTCATCCATCACCTTGCGTGGCACCACTCTCTACGTCGTCAACCCCTTTGCCCATCGGGTGAGCCGGATTGCACTCGAAAAACGGTAAAGCAACACATCAGGTCGGTTTTTTGATCCCGCTGGCCCGCGGCGCTTTTGGCCCATGGATCCGGGAGCAGCACGTGCGATCGACGAAAATCCATCGCCCGAGGCTTTACGGAGCCACCACCCGGTAAAATGCTGCCGCGGCCGGGATATCGGCGTCGGTGAAGGTGCCGTTCGTGTTGTTCGAGGAAACCACCGTCCAAGGCCCGGAGTTCAAGTTGGTCGTCCGCTCGACAAACACTGCCGTGTTGGTCGAAATTCCAGTCCAGTCCACCCGCACCGTATGGTCAGATCGGCTGATGTTCGACACGCGGAAAGGGGTGGTTCGCACGCTGTAAAAAAAGAGCAGATTATTCACGCGAAGATTTGTGCCATCGTATCCATAGAGAGGCCACTCGGGAAACGGCGACACATCACCATAAACACGCACAGAGCCCAGCAGGTCGACCGCCCTCATACCCCCGCCAAGCACACGCCCGAAAACTGCGTAGCCGGGATTTCCGGGCGAGGGATCGAGGCTGGAATTGTCGCGCAGATTGAAAAACCACTGGGAGGTGGCGGTATCCGGGGCACTTTGCCGCGCCATCGCGAGGGTTCCTCGTCGGTTCGATGCGCCGGCTTCGAGCGCGATCGGGGAGAAGGTCGGCACGGTGTAGATCTCCCTTGAAGAATTTACGCCGTATCCCCCGCCTTGGATGATCTGAATATCGTTGGCATTGTATGTCGTCGACCGGTGCAGGAACGTCCCGTCGTAGAGCCCTTGGTTGGCGTAGGCGATGAAGTTCTCGACGGACTTGGGCGCGGCGGCGGAATCCAACAAAACATCAAAGTCGCCCGCCACGGAAGAGAAGCGCGCGACCCAAGGGTCGGCCAAAGCGGGCCCCGCGGCCAAAAGCAGAGTCAAGACAGCGACTTTCAAAGTCATGGGAGAAAAATATTAGCGTTTCTATGCCTGACGCGCAAACCCCTGCCCTGATTTTTCCCCGATGCAGTCTCCTTAATTACCCACCATGACACGCTGCAGGTTGGAAAAACTCCATCGGCCCGGATCTCATGAGCGCATGCGGACGCGCGGCCAAGCAGATCCCGGTGCCACAAATAGATCATCCGTGACTTTCTTCGAGTGTCGCCATCTCGTCGGTCCCGCTCTCCTGCCGGTCGTCTTACTGGAGGGCCGCCGATGTGTACCGGAGGAAGATGCAAAGGGCAGCTTATCTTACTCGGAATACGATAAAAGTTTTCGGGCACACGGAAGATTTCCGGCGTCCGGTCTGCGCCTTGTTCTATGAGGATCTGGCCGATCCCGAAGCGGGAGGGACAGGCCACACGATCAGGGTCTGCCGACTGCAGGGCGTCCCCGTTGCATTCCAAGACTCTTGGTCACACTGGTTCTGAGGAGACCGCTTGTTCCGAGGGTGGCGTTGTTGCCCCCGGAATTGGCGGAGTCGCCGGTGATCGCGTTGACCTTGTTCGATACGGGAACATTGCACTCGAAGTTCCAGATGCTGCCAAGTCGCTCAAGGAGATTGTCGCCGCAGTCACCGCTGCCGGCGGCTACATCTCTAGCAGCTCACAGTATGGCGACCCAGAGGTGCCATTTACCAGCGCGACGTTCCGAATTCCAGCAACTTCGTTCGACGCAGTGATGGCCACACTGCACAGCAGCGGCAAGTTGCTGAGCGAAGATACCGGAAGTTACGAAGTCACCATGCAACTTGTAGACCTTGAGGCACGACTGAAGAACCTCCGCGCAAGTGAAGCCGCATACCTTTCATTGATGAAGCGTGCAGTTAGTGTGAGCGACATTGTTGCCGTACAGGCTGAACTAAGTATCGTGCAGGGTGACATTGAGTCATTTGACGCGCAGCGCGCTGCGCTGGCAGATCAGGTCGCAATGGCCAACGTCAGCGTGACGCTCTCCGAGCCTGCCTCTCCAATAAGTGACGCCTCTTCCAACTTTGATCTTGGCAGGGAGCTCAGCAACGCGCTTGCAAACTTGATCAACGTTGGTCGCGCGGTGATCGTCGCCGTGATCAACATTGTGGTGGTGGCGATCCCAATCGCCGTTCTTGGTGGACTCTTCGGCTCACTCCTCGCCCGTGGTGCAGCACCACTTATCGCCTGGTTCAAGAAGATGGTTGGTGGTTCACGTAAGGGAGCACGAAGGGCGGCTCGCCGCTAAGCGCTACCTCTTTT
>JBAXCT010000091.1:0-7920 GCA_037141375.1 Chthoniobacterales bacterium
AGGGTGCAGCATCATCTTCTGGCTCCGCTCAAAGCGACGTACCCAAACTGGCCTACATCCCGAAAAATACAGGCAATCCTTACTTTGATCCGCTTATCGCAGGCTTCAAAAAGGCGGCTGAAGAAAACGGGTGTGAGTTTGCGTCCGTCGGGCCTGATACCGCCGACGCGACCAGTCAGATCCCCGTCATCCAAGATCAGATTCAGCGCGGCGTATCCGTCATTGCCATCTCTCCCAACTCGCCGGATGCACTGAATCCCATCCTGCAGAGGGCACTCGACAGAGGTATCGCCGTGGTGACAATCGATTCAGATCTCACCGGCAACGAGCAGTATCGCACCGCTGCCGTGCTTACGGTTGAACCGCAGACGGTGGGTGAATCCCAAGTCGAACTTCTAGGTTCGTTGATCGGGTACAAGGGCAAATTTGCGATCTTGAGTGCAACGACCGATTCGCCGAATCAAAACCTCTGGATCGAGATTATGAAAAAGACGCTCACCGAAAATCCAAAGTACAAGGACATGGTGCTCGTGGAAACGGTTTACGGCAACGACGAGCCGCAGAAGAGTCTGACGGAATCCGAGGCGCTCTTGACCAAGCACCCCGATCTCCGCGGTATCATTGCGCCCACGACAGTCGGCATCGCGGCGGCAGCACAGGCGGTGGAATCTGCCAATAAAGCAGACCAGGTGAAAGTCACCGGCCTGGGTACACCCAACCAGATGCGGCGATTTATCAAGAATGGCACGGTTGAAGCTTTTGCGCTGTGGAGCCCTGAGGATGAAGGCTATCTGTCTGGACAAATTGCAGCCCAGCTTGCCAAGAAAACCCTTAAACCCGAGGTGGGCGGAAAATTCACGGCAGGCGCTTTGGGCGAGCGTACGTTCAAAGAAAAAATGATCGTCATCACCGGTCCGCCCTTCACGTTCAGCAGGGATAACATCGACAAGTTCAATTTCTGAATCAGTAAATGGCAGCAAAGTCATTCGGAATTTGCATGGACGAGCCCATGGTGTGTCGTCTCACAGGCACCTCGAAGGATTGCAGAGCAAGGATGTGAAGATCCAAAGCAGCCGTGCCGAGGCCGCTCAGAAACCGGCTGAATTGCAGAGCGATCCGAAGGCATGGATCAAAGCCAACTACCTGCCCTTCGAATACGAGACCAAGACGACCATCGATTGGGGTCGCTGGATACCTAGGCAGGACTGAAGCGCCATCCATTCGACCAATCTTCCGGCTGGTAGTAGGACTTCTAATTGTGGTCAGTTTAGCTTCGATGTTCGGTTCCTTGGCACAACAGCAACAGACGATCATTCAGGCCCGTTCCGTTGCCAAGGGTTTTGCCGGCGTGCCGGTTCTGGAGAATGTCTCCTTTGATATCCGCTGCGGCGAGATCCATACGCTGATGGGGGAGAACGGTGCCGGTAAAAGCACGCTGATGAAAATCATGGCCGGTGTACATCGACCGGATGCTGGAGAGATCGTCTTTGATGGCAAGCACACCGTTTTCGCCTCCCCGCAATCGGCCATTCGTGCAGGCATCGCGCTGATCCATCAGGAGCCACTTTCGTTTCCCGATCTGAGCATCGCGGAAAACATCTTCCTCGGTCGCGGGCTGCCACGCGGGGTGATGGGGCAGGTCGACTGGAAGACGATGAACCGCAGGGCGGGCGAATTGCTGAAGCAGCTCGGTGTGTCAATTGATCCAAGGACCAAAATGCTCGGTCTCTCGATTGCTGATCAACAGATGGTGGAGCTGGCAGCCGCGCTTTCGCTCAATGCACGTGTGCTCCTGATGGACGAGCCGACAGCCGCACTCACGCCTCAGGAGGTCAATGAGCTCTTCCGGATCGTTCGCGGCCTGAGAGACAAAGGCGTCGCCATCGTATTTGTCAGCCATCGTCTTCCCGAAGTCTTTGAGGTGTCAGATCGAATCACTGTTCTGCGCGACGGACATTGTATCGGTACGCGTAATGTGAACGACACCAGCAAAGACGAAATCGTTCGCATGATGGTGGGCAGGGACTTGAGTTCGCTTTACGAACACGCGGGCGGTAAAGTCGGCAAGACCCTGCTTGAGGTCGATGGCCTCACCCGAAGCGGTCAGTTTCACGATATTCGTTTTCACGTTTGCGCGGGCGAGATTGTTGGTATCGCTGGTTTGGTAGGTGCGGGACGCACCGAAGTGGCAGAGGCCATCTTTGGCGCACGTGAGATTGATGCAGGCACACTGCGCATCGACGGGAAAACGGTGGCGGTCAAATCCCCCCGCGATGCGATCAAGCATGGCATTGCGTATGTCCCCGAAGATCGCCAGCACAACGGCCTGCTCTTGCCGATGAGCATTGCGAGCAACACGAGCCTGGCTGATCTTCCGGGCTTCGCGAGGGCGGGGTTCCTTCAATTCCGCAAAGAACGGGTTGCTGCACAGACCTGGAGGGAGAGGCTCTCGACCCGACTGCGTGATGTAGATCAGAAGGTGAAGGAGTTGTCGGGCGGAAATCAGCAAAAAGTTGTGTTGTCGAAGTGGCTGCAGACGGACCCGAAAATTCTCATCGTCGACGAGCCGACGCGGGGGATTGATATCGGCGCCAAGGCCGAGGTGCATCACGTTCTCTCCGAGCTTGCCCGCCAAGGCCGTGCGATTTTGATGATCTCATCGGATCTGCCTGAAGTTCTGGCGATGAGCGACCGCATTCTGGTCATGCGCGAAGGGAAAATCGCCGCGGAGTTTTCCAGAAGTGAGGCCACCCAGGAAAAAGTGATGGCGGCCGCGACTGGGACCGCATCCGCAGGGAGCACGCATTGTCCGGCAACCCCGTCCGCATCTTTCGTTGGGTCCAAAACCCATGCTGCGGGTGAGACGAGTGTGCTGCGTGCGGGGTCGCCGTTTTTGAGGTTCCGAGAGCTTGGCATTCTTGCGTTTGTGGTCCTCGCATTCGTGGTCGCGTCGATCATCGAGCCACGCTTCCGATCCATGGAGAATCTTCGCTCGATCGCGATGTATATCCCCCTGATCGTGATCGTTGCGATGGGGCAGTTGATGGTCATCGTGAGCCGCAACATCGACTTGTCAGTCGGATCGATGCTTGGCTTATCAGCCATTGTCGCGGGCGGTATCTTTGTTTCGCATCCCGAGTGTCCGGTGCTGCTGGGTGCCTTGATCGCGATAGGGGTGGGGACGCTGCTCGGGTCGGTTAACGGTGTGTTGATCGCTTATCTTGGTGTGCCTGCAATCATCGCAACGCTTGGGACGCTTACCGCCTATCGCGGTTTAATTTACACTTGGTCGAATGGCAGACAGATCGATCCAGATAAACTCCCGCAGTCCTTGATCGATCTTTCGAACCATGGCCCGCTTGGTATTCCATGGATCCTGATCATCACCGCCATGGTTGCAGTTCTTGTCGCCGCATTTCTGCGTTACACCGTCACGGGCAGAGAGATATTTGCCATCGGCTCCAATCCGACGGCTGCCATCCTTCGCGGCATTCCGGTCAGGAGGGTGCTGCTTCTGGTCTTCGCCCTCACCGGCGGACTGTGCGGATTGGCCGGCATTTTGTGGGGATCACGATTCCCGACGATCAACCCAGCGAGCGTCGGCCTTTCGCTCGAACTCATCGTGATTTCGGCCGTGGTCATCGGCGGCGCTGCAGTCAACGGCGGGGCGGGATCAGTCTTTGGCACGGTCCTCGGATGCCTGCTTCTTGGCATCGTCAATGTCGGGCTGACCATGCTCCAAGTCTCCGAGTTTTGGCAAATCACCCTTTATGGCGCCGCGATCATCGTCGCAGCGTCCCTCGATTCTGCCCTGCGGGCCAAACGCGTCGGAGGTGCGACTTGAAAGCAGCCAAAGCTATCCTTCGCGCGCCCGAGACCATCACGCTGCTGTTGCTGGTCGTTTCCATCATAATCGGCTCGGTCATGTCGCCCTATTTCTTGGATGTGGAGTATCTCTTGGATAAGACCTCAGAGATTATCCCCGTCGGTTTTCTGGCTCTGGCGATGACGTTCATCATCATCAGTGGCAACATCGATCTATCCGTGGCATCCGGATCGGTGCTGACGGCGGTCACGTGTGCCATCGCCTTCGAAAACGGTTTGCCGATGCCGCTGGTGATCGTTCTGGCGCTTTTGCTTGGATCGGCTCTCGGACTATTCAACGGCTTGCTCGTTACGCGGCTCAAGCTCCCCTCGCTGGTGGTAACGCTCGGAACTCTCGCGCTGTATCGGGGGCTGGCGCAGGTGCTCATCGGGGAGCGGGCGATCCGCGGATTCCCTTCGTGGTTTGCGGGTGTGGATTACGTGAAGTTTAGCATCATCCCCCTGCCTTTGATATTGATGCTCGTGATGGCGATTCTGGCGCACGTCATCCTGACGTGGACCACCTTTGGCAGACGGGTTTACGCCATCGGCACGAATGAATCCGCTTCGTTCTACAGCGGCATCAACACCAACCGGACAAAGTTGTTGATCTTCACATTATCAGGCTTGTGCATGGGAATTGCGGCGTTATTGCTAATGTCAATGAGGCCGGTTGACTATAAGCAACTTCGCGGAGGCGAACTGTTGGCCATCACCGCTGTCGTCCTCGGTGGCACGAGCATTGTTGGCGGTCGGGGTAGGATCCTCGGTACGATTTTGGCGATCCTGCTCTTGGTCTGCGTCACCAGTGCCATGGGTGTTGCCAATGTTCGGGTGGAAAATCGCCTGGCCGTCATCGGTGCGCTGCTGGTTGGTGCTGTGCTGTTAACCGATCTGACGGGTTGGCTGTTTGCCCACTCGAGAAAGAAGCTGGAGGTTTCGGGTGCATAGATCATCGCTATCGTTGGTGATAGTCTCATCGATAGTGCGGCGAAGATACGGTGATGCTGCACAGCATTTTGCCAGCGTCCGAACGGATTGGCGGTGGACATGACAAACAGAATGATCGTTCGGCCTAAGTCATCATTGTCTATTCTACTCGTGGGTTTCTTGTTCAGCAGTTTGCTGACCCAAGCTAGGGCCGCGACCAGTTCGCTCGACAATGGCACAGTCCAGATCACCGTAGATCTCGACAAGGGAGGCGGCATCGTCGGTTTCAACCCCTCGGGGTCGACCAACAACGTGATCAACTACTACGACCTTGGTCGCGACTGCCAGCAGTCCTATTACTCCGGGCCGTCGCAGTTTAAGCCAACCGGTGCGACGCAGAATTCGAAGTGGAACCCGTGGCCATGGAACCCCGTGCAGGCGGGGGATTGTTACAACAACAAGGCCACGCTGATCAATTGGTCCAATGATGGGACGACGCTTTACGTGAAATCGCGGCCGAAGCAGTGGGCGCTGAGCAACTATGATGCAGATTGCGTTGTGGAGCAGTGGATCACGCTCAGCGGCAGCGTGGCCACGGTCCAAAACCGTCTCATCAACGCGCGTAGCGATACAAACCAGTATCAGGCCATGTCGCAGGAACTACCTGCGCTCTACACCTGGTCCAAGCTGACGGAACTTTGGACCTACTCAGGCACACAACCCTTTACGGGCGGCGCGCTCACGAAGATCGTTAACACCCAGCCCAACTGGGCCTATTTCCGTGCCACCGAGGGCTGGGCTGCTTACACCGCGAGCAGCGGAACCAAGCAGGGTGTAGGCGTTTTCCTGCCCGGCAACTGCTCTTTCGTGGGAGGATTCGCCGGTACCCTCAACTCCGGAACTCAGGCGAGTGCGAATACCGGCTACATCGCACCGATCCGTTACGAGGTGATTGATCACAATATCGTCTACGACTTCACCTACCAGCTCATGCTTGGAACCCTCTCGGACATCCGCAAGTGGGCTGTGGACCATAAGCAGGACCTGAAGCCGAACTTTTACTTTAAGGGAACCCGGGCGGGGTGGACGTATCAGGTTGCGTCCGACTCAGGCTACCCCATTCCCGCCGACCACCTGCGTGTGAACGTGAACACCAGCGACCCGCAAATGTGGGGGCCGGAATGCTCATTCCAAGCTGCGGAGGTGCCGAAACTCTACATCCGAGCGGCCGTCTATTGCTCGGCCGGTACGCCGACCACGGCCCAGTTGTTCTGGGAAAAGGACAATGGCGCTTCAGCAATGAGCGAAGCCCAGAGCACTTCGCTCACCCTCATCAGCGACGGCCAATACCACATGTATACACTCAACCTCTCAAACAATTCTTCATGGACGGGGCAGATATCCCGGCTGAGGTTTGATCCGGTATACAACGGCACAACCGGGGATTATGTGAAAGTGTCCGCGATTACTTCCATCGCACCCGGAGTCATGGTTGCGGAGAGCGGCGGCTCAACGGCGGTGACCGAGGGTGGGTCGACGGACATCTACACCGCCGTGCTCACCAGCGAACCGACCGGCAACGTAACGATCACTCCTGCGCCCGGCAGCCAGTTGACTGTTTCGCCGGCGAACCTCACCTTCACCACGTTGGACTGGAACGTCCCTCAGACGGTTACCGTCACCGCGATTGATGACACGGTTGCGCAGGGAACCCGTATTCAGACCATCACGAATGCGGCCAGCAGTGCTGATCCCGGCTACAATGGCCTGGGGGTCGCCAGCGTGAATGTCACCATCACAGACAATGTTTCCTCGTTCAATGAATGGACCGGTGGAGGGACTCTGATGACCTCGCAGTTGCTGGAGAAATATGCCGTCGGAGGAGCTGCGAGTCCGGCTGGGTCCAGCGAGCAATTCGCCGCGGGCTTTTCCGGTACCAGCTTCACGCTCACCGCCATCGTTCGGACCAACGACCCTCTGCTTACGTTGGTTGGTCAGTCCTCAACGGATCTCATGACCTGGAGCAACCTAGCGACCAATCCCTTTGGCACTCCGTCAGCCAGCCAGACCAATGTGCCCTTCGGGTGCAATAGACGGGATTTCACGATCCCGATCGATTTGGATGTGAAGAAGTTTTTGCGTCTGAAAATCACCGGCTTCTCACCGTAAACGCGTTTTCTCACGATCCTCGTCGAAGGGATAACCCACGTTTCCTGCCGGACCATTGGGAGGGCGACTTGCCTCGGGCTTTCTTGAATTCAAGCGAAAGGTGGCTCGCCGAATAGTAGCCGAGCCTTCCGGCTATTTCCTTCACGCTGAGATCGGTGCTCGCCAACAGATCCTCGGCGCGCGCCAATCGTATCTCCCGCATGTAGTCTTTTGGAGCAAGTCCGGTAGCTTGCTTAAACTTCCGGTAAAGCGTTGGGTAGCTCACTCCGAGGATTCCGGCGACGCTGCTGACATCACGTCCCTGCAGAAGAAGCTTACGCGCCTGCCGCACCAGGTCGGGCAGGTCCGGCTTGCTTGTGCGCGCGGATGGGAGACTTTGCGAAACAACCGATGCAAGCAGGGTCATGGCCAGGCCAGAGGCAATAGCCCGGTAGCCCAGTTGGTGCGCCTGGCACACGTGGTGCAACTCGGTGAATCGCTTCCAAAATTCCGCGCGCCGATTGACCTCCACGTTGCCTGCGTCCAAAAAGCCATGCTCAAGCCAAGCATCGAGCGCGGGCCCGCGTAACTCAAACCAGTCCTCGGTCCAGCCGGTTTCCGGATCGGGCCGATAGCGGTGCCAGTAGCCGGGCGGAAGCAGAAACACCGAGCCTGCCGAGAGATTTGTTCTGCCGCTTCGAGACTCCAGCTTCCCGCGCCCTTGTGAGATGGCAACCAACTGGAAGGCGGGAAGAATCCTCCCGCGCTCCCAGGTGAAAGCGCGTCCTTCAGGATGTCGTGGTGGAGGGTAGGGATGGCGGGGAAGGATGCGGGCATGCCCGATCGCAGAAACGTGGAAGGTCCAGGCGGCTTCCTGCGGACCCGCGGGAAAGTATTCGAAGTAGTTGGTGATAGATTCTTATATGAAGTGGAAATCTCTTTGCATGCAAGTCAATGTGACTTTTCTCGCGAGCCAAG
>JBAXCT010000092.1:0-7834 GCA_037141375.1 Chthoniobacterales bacterium
AGCGCGAAGGCGTGGGTGAGCGCGGGCGAGATGCAAAAAAGAAGCAACATCGGCCAGCGGGGTCGGAGGTCGAGTCCTCGGGCCCAGAAAAAAAGAAAAAGGACAGTGAAAAGCCCCAGCAGCGGTGAAATCCATGCCCCCGCCAGATCGAGCGGGCGGATGACAACCGACAGGCCCGCAATCAGGTAATCCATTGGCGCCGTGGTATGGGGCACCGTGCCGTGCGGATAGTTCTCGAAGTTGTGCGAACGTATGATCGTGCCCGGTTTGGCCGCGACCATGGCCGCGCGTTGCAGGCGCGAGTGGCAGTCGCCGTCGGCCAGCACGACCAGCGTGCCGCCGTCTGCCTGCGGGACGAGGACATGCCCTCGGTTCCACGTCACGCAGACCAGAAAGATCGAGGCGAGGAATACAGCCCCCCCGATCCCTCGGAGCCGCTGCGATCTGCTGATCGTTACCGCCTTCATGATCAGGATTTATGACGCATAAAAGCTGAGACCCGAGCAAAAAAGACTGGAGCACAGCACAGCGCAGGATACCCTTTTCGCACCGAAAGACGCGCCGGCCCACCGGACGTCGCAGCCCCGAGCCCGGGTAACTGCGAGTTTCCGCGGCGCGAAATTTCCAAAGCATTCACATGGCGGACCAAGAGAAGGTAGGCAAAAAAATAACCTCGGAATACGGGGCGGCTCAGATCGACAAGCTCGAGGGGCTGGAGGCCGTGCGCAAGCGTCCCGGGATGTACATCGGTTACACCGACGAGCGCGGCCTTCACCACTGCGTTTACGAGGTTCTCGACAACTCGATCGACGAGCATCTGGCGGGCGAGTGCACGCACATCGACGTGACCATCCATGCGGATGGCTCGTGCTCTATCCGCGACAACGGCCGCGGCATCCCTGTCGAGATGCACCCGAAGTGGAAGATTCCCGCCATCGAGCTGGTGCTGACCAACCTTCACGCCGGCGGGAAATTCGGCCAGGGTGCCTACAAGTTCAGCGGCGGTCTGCACGGCGTCGGCGCCAAGTGCGTCAACGCGCTCTCCGAGTGGTTCAAGGCCGAGGTCTACCGCGACGGCCAAGTTTATTTCATGTCGTTCGCCCGCGGCAAAACTACGCAGCACCTCAAGGTTCTGAGCGAACTCAAGAACAAGAAGCAAACCGGCACGCTCATCACGTTCTTGCCGGACAGCGAGATCTTCACCACCACGGAATTTGTCTTCGAGCGCCTCGGTTCCCGCCTGCGCGAACTGGCTTTCCTCAACTCCGGGCTGGAGATCCGCCTGGTCGATGAGCGTGGGGACGGCGAGCCCAAGAAGACGGTTTATCTCTACAAGTTGGGCGTCGAGGAATTCGTCAAGGAACTCGGCGAGAGCAAGCAGGTCATCCATCCTAAGGTCATCAAGCTGGCGGGCTCGCGGAAGACCAAGATGAAGGACAAGGATATGCAGGACGTCGAGGAGGACGTCTTCGTCGAGTGCGTGATGCAATACAACGACTCCTACACCGACCAGATCCTCTGCTTCACCAACTCCATCCCGAACCCCGACGGCGGCACGCACGTGACCGGCTTCCGCTCCGCGCTGACCCGGGCGATCAACCAATACGCCAAAGTCAACGAGCTGGCCAAAGACAAGGATCCGGTGATCGGCGGCGACGACGTGCGCGAGGGTCTCATCTGTGTGCTCAGCCTCAAGCACCCCGACCCCAAGTTTGAGAGCCAGACGAAGGTCAAGCTCGTCAATCCCGAGGTCGACGGCATCGTCAGCTCGATCGTTTACGAGGGGCTGATGGAGTTTTTCGACACCAATCCTCCCGTTGCGAAAAAAGTTTTCGACAAGGCCATGACGGCGGCGCGCGCCCGCGAGGCAGCCCGCAAGGCCCGCGAGACAGTGCGCAAGAGCGCGCTGACCGGTGGCGGCCTCCCCGGCAAGCTGGCCGACTGCTCCGAGCGCGATCCGGCGCTGACCGAGCTTTTCATCGTCGAGGGCGACTCGGCCGGCGGCTCCGCCAAGCAGGGGCGCGATCGGCGTTTCCAGGCGATCCTCCCGATCCGCGGCAAACTGATCAACGTGGAGAAGGCGCGCCTCGACAAGGTGCTGCAGAACACGGAGATCCAGACCATGATCACCGCGGTCGGAACCGGCATCGGCGAAGGTGACCAAGAGGGCTCCTTCAACTTCGGGAAGCTGCGCTACGGCCGGATCATCATCATGACCGACGCCGACGTGGACGGTTCGCACATCCGCACCCTGCTCCTCACGTTTTTCTACCGTCAGATGACGGAGCTGGTGCGGCGCGGCTGCGTCTACATCGCCCAGCCGCCGCTCTACCAGATCAAGCGCAAGAAGCGCGAGGAATACGTCGACGATGACGCGCAACTCACTCGCATTCTCATCTCGCTCGGTGCGGAGGACGTGAAGCTCACCCACCTCAAGAACAAGAAGACCTTCAGCGAGACGCAGCTCAAGGAGATCCTCGAACTGCTCGAGCGCCTCTCCAAGCACAGCAACGCGATCAAGCGGTTGGGTGGGGATTTCGAGAACTACCTTGAGGCGCGCGACGTCAAATCCGACAAGCTGCCTGCCTATCTTGTGAAGATCCGCGACGGCAACCAGGAGCTGGTCGAATACTTCCACGACGAGGAGGAACTTAAAAACTTCGCGACAAAAAATCGTGACCTCAACCTCTTCGAGGTCGAAGCGCCCGAAGGCGAGAGCGTCGAGGCCACGGCTAAGGAATCCGCTGCTACGCGCAAGCGCCGCGCGCGGCTGCTCGAGATCCACGAGTCCGTCGCGGTCGACAAACTCATCAAGGAACTGGCCAAGAAAGGCCTGGAGATCGACCACTACACGGCGACCGACAACCCGATCTTCCACCTCATTGAAGGCGAGGGCGAGCGCGAGAACAAACACGAGATCTTCGCCATCCCGCGCATCCTCGAGCTGGTCAAGGAGATCGGGCGCCGCGGCGTGCAGATCAAGCGATTCAAGGGACTCGGGGAAATGAACGCCAAGGAACTCTTCAGCACGACGATGGACCCGCAGAAGCGCCGTCTCCTGCGCGTCAAACTCGACGAGACCAACGCCGTCGAGGCCGACAAAATGTTCACTGTCCTCATGGGCGACGTGGTCGAACCGCGCCGCCATTTCATCGAAGACAACGCCCTCAACGTCCGCAACCTCGACATCTAAATCCTATGCCTGCCAAAGCCGCCGAACCGAAAGCCGAACCCGTCGCCGACAAGGCGATCACGCAACGCAATAAAAACCTCGACCTCGCCCTCCAGCAGATCGCCAAGGACTACGGTGATGGTGCCATCATGCGCTTGGGCGACCATTCGCATTCGAACATCGACGTCATCCCGACCGGCAACATCCTCATCGACCGCGCCCTCGGTGTGGGAGGGTTTCCGCGCGGGCGCATCGTCGAGATCTACGGACCCGAGTCCTCCGGCAAGACGACGCTCACCCTCACGGTCATCGCCCAGGCGCAGAAGCGCGGAGGACTTGCAGCCTTCATCGATGTCGAGCACGCGCTCGATCCGAAATATGCGCAGCGTCTCGGCGTCAATCTCGACGATCTGCTCGTCTCCCAGCCCAACTCCGGCGAGGAGGCCCTGCGCATCTGCGAGACACTCGTGCGCTCCAACGCCCTCGATGTCATCGTGCTGGATTCGGTCGCTGCGCTTGTCACCAAGCAGGAACTCGAAGGTGAGATCGGCGATTCCACCGTCGGCGCGCAGGCCCGTCTCATGAGCGCAGCCATGCGCAAGCTGACCGCGCTCATCGCGAAGGCGCGCACATGCTGCATTTTCACCAACCAGATCCGCGAAAAAATAGGCGTGATGTTCGGCAGTCCCGAGACGACGCCCGGCGGCAAGGCGCTCAAATTTTATTCCAGCGTGCGCTGCGATATCCGCCGGATCGGCGCGATCAAGCAGAGCGACGGCACGGTCACCGGAAACCGCACCCGCGTCAAGGTGGTCAAAAACAAGGTCGCCCCGCCGTTCACCGAGGCGGAGTTCGACATCATGTACAACGAGGGCATTTCCAACGTCGGTTCGCTGATCGATGTGGCCCTGGAAAAAAACGTCATCGAGAAACGCGGCAGCTGGCTCAGCTTCAAGGGCAACCAGCTCGCGCAGGGCCGTGACGCAGCCAAGGAAGTTCTCAAGTCCGACGAAAAACTTTATCAGGAAATCGAGGAAGCCACGCTCGCCGCGCTGAACACGCTGGAGGCGGCATAACTCAAAGCCCGGCGCCCCGGGATGGCGCCCCGCTGGAACTGAAGAGCCGGTGCCCGACAGCGGGCCGGCCGACCAATCCGCATGAACATTCACGAATACCAAGCCAAGGAGATCCTCACAAAATTCGGCGCCGACAATCCACGCGGATCGGTGGCGCGCACGCCGGCCGACGCGGAGCGCGTTGCGCGTGAACTCGGCACCAATTCCCTCGTGGTCAAGGCGCAGATCCATGCGGGCGGACGCGGAAAAGGAACCTTCGCCAGCGGGTTCAAGGGCGGCGTCCATCTTTGCAAAACATCCAGCCAGGCCCGCGACCTCGCCGCGAAGATGCTCGGCCAGACGCTGGTCACGCATCAGACCGGGCCGGAGGGCCGGCAGGTCAACCAGGTGCTCGTGGCGGAGTCGGTCGAGATCGAGAAGGAATTTTATTTCGCCATCCTCATGGATCGCGCGACCGGCAAGCCGGTCATCGTGGCCAGCCGCGAGGGGGGTATGGACATCGAGGAGGTCGCGGAGAAAAGTCCCGACAAGATCCTCCGTGAATCCGTTGATCCGGCGTTCGGGCTGCAGCCCTACCAGACGCGCAAGCTGGCCCGCGCACTCGGTTTTGCACCGGCGCAGATGCGTGCGGCGTGCAAGCTTTTCGCGGCGCTCTACCGTTGCTTCACCGCCTGCGATTGCTCGATGGTGGAGATCAACCCGCTGGTTTTGACCAAAGGCGGCGATGTGCTCGCGCTCGACGCCAAGTTTTCTTTCGACGACAACGCGCTCTTCCGTCATCCCGACATCGTCGCGCTGCGCGATGTGGCCGAGGAGGATCCGCGGGAGGTAGCCGCCTCCAAATACCACCTCAGCTACATCGGTTTGGACGGCAATATCGGCTGCATGGTCAACGGCGCGGGCCTTGCCATGGCGACGATGGACATCATCAAGCACCACGGCGGCGATCCTGCCAACTTCCTCGATGTCGGCGGCGGGGCCAGCGAGGAGCAGGTCACGGAGGCGTTCAAGATCCTGCTCTCCGATCCGAAGGTGAAAGCGATCCTCGTCAATATTTTCGGTGGCATCATGAAATGCGATGTCATCGCCCAGGGCATCCTCAACGCGGTGAAAATTCTCAAACTCAGTATCCCTCTCGTCGTTCGTCTCGAGGGAACCAATGTCGAGGAGGGCCGCAAGCTGCTGGCCGAGTCCGGTCTGCCGATCGTCAATGCATCGGATCTCGATGATGCGGCCAAGCAGATCGTGGGGCTCGCGCCGAAGGAGTAATTTTATGTCCGTTCTCGTCGATAAAAACACCCGCCTTGTCGTGCAGGGCATCACCGGAAAGTCCGGCGCCTTCCACACCCGAAACTGCATGGAATACGGCACGAATGTCGTCGCCGGCGTCACCCCGGCCCGCGGCGGCGAGAAATTTGACGAAAAGATTCCGATTTTCGACACCGTGCACGAGGCGCGAGCGCAGACGGGTTGCAATGCGACGATGATTTTCGTCCCGCCGGAGTTCGCGGCTGACGCCATCCTCGAGGCGGCCGACGCCGGGGTTGAGTTGGTTGTTTGCATCACCGAGGGGATTCCGGTGATGGATATGATGCGGGTGAAGGAAATGCTGGAGGGCTCCGCGTCGCGCCTCATCGGACCCAACTGCCCGGGCATCATCACGCCCGGACAGTGCAAGATCGGCATCATGCCCGGCTACATCCACAAGCCGGGTCATATCGGTGTCGTCTCGCGTTCCGGCACCTTGACCTACGAGGCTGTTTGGCAGCTCACCAGCCGCGGCGTGGGGCAATCGACCTGCATCGGCATCGGCGGAGATCCGATCATCGGCACGACCACGCTTGATGCGGTGCAGCTTTTTGCGGCGGATCCGGATACCCACGGGATCATCCTCATTGGCGAGATCGGCGGCAGCGCCGAGGAAGAAGCGGCCGCCTGGTTGAAGGACAACTGCGACAAGCCGGTGGCCGGATTCATCGCCGGGGCAACTGCTCCTCCCGGACGTCGCATGGGTCACGCCGGCGCCATCATCTCAGGGGGCAAAGGAACCGCTTCCGCGAAAAAAGACGCTTTGCGTGCCGCCGGTATCGTGGTGGCCGAAACACCCAGCACTATTGCGGATACTCTACTTTCGGTGATGAAGTGACCCCCGCTCCCGGCGGGATGATGTCATGCCGGCAAAGCGGGATAAAAGTACGTCACCGTTGGCGGCCACTCTTTATATTGAGTAACGATCCTTAAGCTCGCGCACCATGCGTTTGATGTGAGGGTGCTTGCTGCGCGGTTTGAGCAACGCATAGCTGCGGGCTGGATCGCCCCACTCGAGGATTTGAATCCTCACACGACGGACCCCCCATCTGTTCATCTCGGCGCGGGTGGGCTGGTAAAGATCGATGGTGTTGGTTCCGGCCAGCATCCACCCGTAGTCATCCACTTCGTAGATTTCCCCAGTTTCGACCAGCTGGAACTTGGTACCCAATGGCCAGCGGGACCAGTCGGCGGCTGCGCTGTTGATTGGCCCGCGACGCAGCGGTGTGCCGGCGGCGGAGTTCCGGGCATATTTGCGGTGGTCGGACTCGGTATGGGTGTAGGCCGTTGTGCGGACGGTTTGTAAGGGGGCGCGGGCGAGGGGTTTTTCGTATCGGGGAAGTTTCCGCCCGGTGGCGCAACCGACCAATAAAAGTGCGGCGAGGGTTACCGCGAGGAGAGATACACGGTGCATCTGCTCCTAATGGCATGGGATCCCTCCCCGTGGCCAGCGTAAATTGGGGGCTCGCCTTGCCCCGCATGCCGCGGGTCGGTATGCTCGTCAGCCTGCATGGAACGCTATTTGTTGGCGGGTTCGACGCTTTTTTACCTGCTCGGTTTTGCCAATTCCTTGGTGTTGCTGGGAGCGGGGAAATTCCGTCCAGGCCGCTTGAATTTTGCGGCGATGGCCGCAGGCTTCCTCCTGCAGACAGCCTTTCTTTATCACCGAGGCCATGAGATCGGGCGCTGTCCGATCACCAACTCCTTCGAGATTCTCGTCTTCCTCAGCTGGTCGTTGGCCTTGGCTTACTTCTTTGTCGGCACAACCTACCGCATTTCTTTGCTGGGAACTTTCACGGCTCCGCTGGTCTTCGGTTTGCAACTGGTTGCCCTGCTGTTGCCTGCGGCTCCTGCGGCGGTGCGGCGGGGGCGTCCGGATGGGTGGCTCGAGCTTCACGCCTCCACAAGCCTTGTCGCCTATGGCGTCCTCGCCCTCGCGTGCGTGGCAGGAGTGATGTTCCTCGTGCAGGAGAGGCAGCTGAAGATGCGCGTCCCCGGCTCGATCTTTCATTTGCTGCCGCCGATCACAACGTTGGCCGAGGCGATGCGCCGCCTGCTCTGGCTCGGCGTCGGGTTGCTTTCGGTGGGTATTCTGGCTGGTTTTTTTGTCGGACTCCCCATCGCCCAATTCAAATCGGGCGCTTCGTTCCTCGTTTGGCTTCTCTATGCGGGCGTCCTATTCCTCTGGAACCGCAACATGCTTCACTCGCACCGGGTCGCCCAGTGCTGCGTCGGCGCGTTCCTTATTGCGCTGCTCACGCTGCCGGCCATGTATGCG
>JBAXCT010000093.1:0-7804 GCA_037141375.1 Chthoniobacterales bacterium
GTCCTCGACGAGGCGGTCGACTGCGGGCGAAACCACGCCGACCCTCAGGGTGGTCGCGTTGTCGCCGATCCAGCCGTCTTTGTTGACTCCAACGTCTAGCTTGACGATATCGCCATAGGCGAGTCGTCGGTCGCCACCGATGCCGTGCACGACCTCCTCATTGACTGAGACGCAGAGCTGTCCGGGAAATTTGCGGTAGCCGAGAAAAGCGCTTTTCGCTCCGGCCTCGGCGATGAACTGCGCGCAGGCGTCATCGATGTCGCGCGTGGTCATGCCCGGTGTGACGAGAGCCTCCAGTTTGTCGAGCACCTCGGCCGCCACGCGGCAGGCCGACCGCATCATGTCGATCTCGCGCTCGTTCTTGATCGGGATCATCGACGACAGAAAAGAGAAGCTGCAGGGCAAGCGGAACACGGTGGAACTTGCTTACTTGCCGCTGGCCAGATAGGCCGCGGTGCCGGCAATGACGATGACCGCGAGGCCAGCATAGATCCAGACCATGGCGCTGGATGAGATGGCGCTGCCGGCGCCTCCCGCCGTGCGCTCGAAGCGTCCGCGCAGCTTGCCACGGCGCAGGAAGCCGTCGTAGTGGCGCTGCAACAGGTAGGTCTCCACCTGGCGCATGGTGTCGAGGGTCACGCCCACGATGATGAGCACACCGGTGCCGCCGAAGAACTGTGCCGCCATGTAGGGAACATTCATGCCCCGCGCGAGGATCTGGGGCAGCACGGCAATGGCCGTGAGGAAGATGGCGCCGGCGAAGGTCAGGCGCGTCATCGTGTAGTCAAGGAAGTCCGCCGTGGGCTTGCCCGGGCGCACGCCGGGAATGAAGCCGCCGTATTTCTTGAGGTCATCGGCAATCTGCGCCGGCTGGAACTGCGTAGCGACCCAGAAGTAGCTGAAGAAAAAGATCATGCCGCCGAAGAGCACGTAGTGCGGCCAACCGGTGGCGAGCAGGGTGGAGAGTTCGCTCGCCCAGCGCTGCGAGGGGAAGGCCATGCTCAGGATAGTGGACGGGAAAAGTAGGATGGCCTGCGCGAAGATGATCGGCATGACGCCCGCGTAGTTGACCTTCAGTGGCATGTATTGCGTCTGGCCACCGTAGACTTTGCGCCCAACGACGCGTTTGGCGTATTGCACGCTGATGCGACGCGTAGCCTGCGTCACTGCTATGACGGCCGCGATGACAATGAAGAGGAAGGCGATGAGAAGAACAAGGACGACGGGGCTGACGGCCGCAGCTTCGCCGCCAGAGGGAACGAAGGTGCGCCAAGCCTGGATCAAGCCGCCCGGCAACTGGGCAAGGATGCCGACGGTGATGATGATAGAAATTCCGTTGCCGATGCCGCGCTCGGTGATCTGGTCGCCGAGCCAGACAAGGAACATCGTGCCGGACGTGAGCGTGATCACCGTGAGCAAGCGGAAGGCCAGACCCGGATCGGAGACCAAGGGAACACCGAGGCGGTGGATGGTGTCCATGATGCCCGGGAGGAACGGATTGGACTCGGGGCTCTCAAACGAGAGCGCGAGCAGGTAGCCTTGGAAAACGCAGAGTACGATGGTGAGGTAGCGCGTGTATTGCGAAATTTTCTGACGCCCGCCGTCCTCGCGTGCCAAGCGCCCGAGTTGCGGGATCACCGCGGTCATGAGCTGCAGCATGATCGACGCGCTGATGTAGGGCATGATGCCGAGCGCGAAGATGGCCGCGTGCCCGAGCGCACCGCCGCTGAAGAGGTTGAAGAGCGCGGCCACGCCGCCGCCGGCCTGCGCGTCGGCCACGTTCATGAACCACTGGCGCAGCACCTCGGAGTTGACACCGGGCGTGGAGATGACCGAACCCGCGCGAACGATGACGATCATCGCCAGCGTGAAGAGCACGCGATGGCGCAGTTCCGGGATTTTGAAGATGTTGGTGAAGGCGGAGATCATTTGCGGTTGATCAGTTGTGACTCGACGCCAAAGGGAGCGACGCTAACCAAAGCGATGAGCCAACACCGGCAGGATGTAGGGACGCCGTGGCCGGCGCCGTTTGTTCCACCTTGTCTACCGCAATCATCCGGTCAGGAGATCGTGCCGCCGGCAGCCTCAATCTTGCGCTTGGCGGCCTCGCTGAATTTGGCGCCTGTGATGGTCACCTTTTTCTTGAGTTCCCCGCGGGCGAGGATCTTCACCCCGTCGATGTTGCCGCGGACGAGGCCCTCCTTGCGCAGGACCGCTTCGTCGATGGTCGCGCCATCGGCGAAATCATTGAGATCGTCGAGGTTGACAATGCCATAGCGGGTCTTGAAGGCCGCGTTGTTGAAGCCGCGCTTGGGCAGGCGGCGGATAAGCGGCATCTGGCCGCCCTCGAAACCGAGGCGGATGCTGCCGCCAGAGCGGGCTTTCTGGCCCTTGTGGCCCTTGCCGCTGGTCTTGCCGTGGCCGGAGCTTTCGCCAGAGCCGAGGCGTTTGCGGCGCTTTTTCGAGCCGGGACGTGGTGAGAGATTGTGCAGGCGCATGGTCGTCAGGCGGTGGCGGCCACCTCCACAGCGGCCTCCGTTTTGGTGGGTTTCATCTTGATGCCGCGGAGGCGGAAAATTTCTTCGCGCGGACGAAGCTTGGAAAGGGCTTCCAGGGTGGCCTTGACCACATTGGCGTGGTTGTTCGAGCCGAGCGATTTCGCCAGCACGTCGCGGATGCCGACGGCCTCGCAGACCGCGCGGACGCCGCCACCAGCGATGATGCCGGTGCCGGGGGACGCCGGACGGAGCAGAACTCGTCCGCCGCCGAACTCGCCGGTCACTTCGTGAGGGATCGTGTTCTCGGCGAGCGAGAAGATCTTCATGCCTTTGCGGGCGGAGTCGGAAGCCTTGCGGATGGCCTCGCTGACCTCCTTGGCCTTGCCGAAGCCGCAGCCGACGCGGCCCTTGTGGTCGCCCGTCACGATGAGGGCGCTGAAGCTGAAGCGGCGGCCGCCTTTGACGACTTTGGCGCAGCGGTTAATGAAGACAACCTTCTCGACCGTGTCGGAGGCTTCCTTCGGTTTGTCGTTGCGGCGATTGTCGCGGCGTCCGGTGTTGCGTGCGTTAGGAGGCATGGGCGTTCTTTCTTAGAATTCGAGGCCGGCTTCACGCGCGGCATCGGCGAGGGCTTTGACTTTGCCCTGATATTGGAAACCACCGCGGTCGAAGACGACCTTGGAGACGGACTTCGCCTTGGATCGTTCGGCGATGAGTTTGCCGACGGTCTGCGCGTTGGCCACGTTGGCGCCGGGCTTGGCGGCCTTCTCCTGCGTGCTGGCCGCGGCGAGGGTGACACCCTTGGTGTCGTCGATGACCTGCGCGCGGATGTGGCGGCCGGAGAAGTTCACCGCGAGACGCGGGCGCTCGGGCGTACCGGAGACTTTTTTGCGGATGCGCTTGTGGCGCATTTGGATGCTGGCGTGACGTGTCATGGCTTTTACTGGACGGTTTTGCCTTCCTTGCGGCGGACCTTCTCGTCGGAGTAGCGCACGCCCTTGCCCTTGTAGGGCTCCGGCGGGTAGTAGGCGCGGATATTGGCCGCGACTTGGCCGACGAGTTGGCGATCAATGCCCTCGACGAGGAGCTTGGTGTTGTCGGTGACCGTGATCTTGATTTCCTGTGGAATATCGAAAACAACAGCGTGCGAAAAGCCGAGCGAGAGGTTGAGCTTCTGTCCCTGCACGGCAGCCTTGAAGCCGACGCCCTGGATCTCGAGTTGGCGGGTGAAGCCGGTGCTCACACCGGTCACCATGTTGTTGACCAGAGCGCGGGCCAGTCCGTGCAGTGCGCGGACTTGGCGGGTCTCGGACTTGCGCTCGAGGGTGAGGGTCTCGCCCTCGAGCTTGCCCTCGATGCCTTCCGGCAGCTGCCAGGAAAGTTTGCCCTTGGGGCCTTCGACTTGGACGGAGCGGTCGGGCGAAAGATTTACTTTCACCTTGGGCGGGAGCGGGACGGGTTTGTTGCCGATGCGTGACATTGCGATTTTCTCCTTACCAAACAAAGGCGAGCAGTTCGCCGCCTACTTTCTGGCGGCGCGCTTCGCGCCCGCTCAGCACCCCGCGGGGGGTGGACAAAATGGAGATACCCATGCCGCCGAGCACACGGGGGATCTCGGTCGCCCCCACGTAGCGACGCAAGCCGGGGCGGCTGACCCGCTTCAATCCCGTGATGGCCGGCGTCTTGTCGGCAAACTTGTTGACGATGCGCAGCTGTGGGCGCCCCTCGGATTTGACCTCGAAGTCGGTGATGTAGCCCTCTTTTTTGAGGATGGCGACCATGTCGGCTTTCATGCGCGAGTAGGGCACAAGCAACTCTGTCTTGCGGGCACGGGTGGCGTTGCGCAACCGGGTCAGGAGGTCGGAAATGGGATCGGTGTTCATTAGGCTTGCTTGGCGGCGGGTTTGGTCCGGTCGGTAAACGGCATGCCCAACTCGCCGAGGAGCGACTTGGCCTCCTCGTCGGTGCGGGCCGTGGTGACGATGGTCACGTCGAATCCGATGTTGCGCTTGATTTTATCCAGTTCGATTTCCGGGAAAATGCTCTGGTCGGTCACGCCGAGGGTATAGTTCCCCTGCCCGTCGAAGGCCTTCGGGGAGATGCCGCGAAAGTCGCGGATCTTCGGGAGCGCGGTTTTGATCAGGCGCTCGAGGAACTCGTACATGTTGCGGCCTCGCAGGGTGACCTTGGCGCCGATCGGTTGGTCCTTGCGCAGCTTGAAGTTGGAGATGCTCTTCTTCGAAAGCGTGCGCACCGGCGTCTGGCCCGTGATGGTCTGCAGTTCGCGCACCGCGATCTCCAGCGCCTCCTTGGTGTCCGGCGAGGATCCGATCGAGGTGTTGATCACGACTTTGTTCACACGCGGAACCTGGTGCGGGTTGGCGTAGCCGTGCTTGGTCTTGAGTGCCGGCACAACGCGGGCGGTGTATTCTTTGTAGAGTTCGACTTCCATGGGTTACTTCGCCTTGGTCTTGGCGGTCTCCTTTTTGGCGGTTTCGATCCGCTTGACGTTGGAAATGTGGATGGGGCCCTCGCGCTCGATGATGGCGCCATTCGGGTGTTCCTGCGACTTGCGCGTGTGCTTCTTGATGAGACGAACGCCCTCGATGAGCACCTGGTTTTTGGTGCGCAGGACGCTGAGGACCTTGCCCTCGGCCCCGCGGTGGTTGCCGGTGACGACGCGGACGATATCGCCCTTGCTGACGTGGTTTTTCAGGCGGCTCATAGGACCTCCGGGGCGAGCGAGACAATCTTCATGAAATTCTTTTCGCGCAGTTCGCGGGCCACCGGTCCAAAGATGCGGGTGCCGCGCGGGTTGAGATCCTTGTCGATGATGACGATGGCATTGCTGTCGAAGCGCAAGGCGGAGCCGTCGGGACGGCGGAGCGGCTGACGCGTGCGCACGACGACCGCGCGGACGACATCGCCCTTCTTGACCGTGCCGCCGGCTGAAGCCTCTTTGACGTTGGCGGTGATGACATCGCCGACGACGGCGAAGGGTGATTTTTTGCCGATGACACCGATCATGGTGGCCATGCGGGCGCCGGTATTATCGGCGACATCGAGACGTGAGCGAAGCTGGATCATGGCGTTTAGTGTTTGAGGACTTCGATGAGACGCCAGCGCTTCTGTTTGCTCAGCGGGCGAGTTTCCATGATGCGGACCTTGTCGCCGAGCTTGGCCTCGTTCTTCTCGTCGTGGGCATGGAACTTGGCGATCTGCTTGACGATTTTGCCGAAGCGCGGGTGTGGCACGCGGCTGACCGTGCGGACGACGACAGTTTTGTCCATCTTGTCCGAGACGACCTCGCCGACGACGGTTTTGCGGATGCCGCGATCCCGTGCGGGGGCGGTGGTGGTGGCGGTGTCGCTCATGGTTTGGCTGTCTTGGTTTTCTTGGTGAGGAACGTCTCCACGCGGGCGGCTTCGCGGCGCAGAGCGCGGATGAGGGAAGGTTTTTCCAGCTGGCCGCTCTGCTGCTGCAGGCGCAGGTTGAAGATCTCGTGGCGCAGCTCGCGCTTGCGTCCGCGGAGTTCATCCGCGCTGAGTTCGGCGATTTCCTTGGTGTTCATGGCGTCAGGAGGCGTGGTGGCGGCTGATGAACTTGGTGCGGACGGGCAGCTTGTTGGCGGCCAGGCGCAGGGACTCGCGGGCCACGCTCTCGGGCACGCCGTCCAGTTCGAAAAGGATGTTCCCCGGGCGCACAACGGCCACCCAGTATTCCGGCGCGCCTTTTCCTTTACCCATGCGGGTCTCCGGCGGGCGGGCGGTAACGGATTTGTCGGGAAAAATGCGGATCCACAGCTTGCCTTTGCGCTTCATGTTGCGAGTGAGGGCGACACGGGCGGCCTCGATCTGCACGTTGGTGATCCAGGCACGATCGAGCGTCTGCAGCCCGAACTCACCGAAGTCGATGTTGATGTTGCGCGAGGCGGTTCCCTTGCGGCTTCCCCGCTGGGATTTCCGGAACTTCACACGTTTAGGCAGCATTGGCATGGCGAAAATCTCCTAAAAAATTACTCCGAAATGGCGGCGGGTTGGGGCGGCGTGGCCGAGGCGGGACGGTCGTCTTGGGCCGAAACCTTCGGCTCAACAACCTCCTCGCTCTTGCAGATCCAGCACTTCACGCCCACGGCGCCGGCCACCGTCTTGGCCTCGGCGAATCCGTAGTCGATCGGGGTGCGCATGGTGTGAAGGGGAACTTTGCCTTCGCGGTACCACTCGGTGCGCGCGATTTCCGAACCGCCGAGGCGGCCTGAACAGCGGATCTTGATGCCCAGAGCTCCCTGCTCCATGGCAATCTGCACCGCTTTCTTCATGGCGCGACGGAAGGAAATACGCCGCTCGAGCTGTCCCGCGACGCTCTCGGCCACGAGCTGTGCTTCGGTCTCCGGCGAGCGGATTTCCTGGATGTCGATCTTGACCTGCTTGTCGCCGGAAAGGGATGCGACCTCGCGGGTCATGTTCTCAATCTCCGAACCCTTGCGCCCGATAACCAGACCAGGGCGGGCCGTATAGATGGTGACGCGCAGGCTGTTCCAAGCACGCTCGATGACGATCTTGGATACCGCCGCCTGACGCAGCTTGTTCTTGAGATGCTCGCGGATTTTGATGTCCGAATGAAGGTGGTCGGCGAAATCCTTGCGCGGGGCATACCACTTCGATCCCCAGTCGCGGGAGATGGGAAGGCGGAAGCCGATCGGGTGAACTTTTTGTCCCATGATGTTATTTGGTCTCCTCTGCGGCCGGCGCGGCGTTTTCGGCCGGTGCGGCGCTCTCTTTTTTCTTCACCGCCGCTTTTTTCTTGGCAGCGGGTTTTTTGCCGGAAACTTTTTTGGCCGCTTTGCGGGTTTCGCGGGTTTCGATCCGGATCTCGTCGGTCAGGATGATGCGGATGTGGCTCGTGCGCTTGCGGATCGGGCCGGCGCTGCCGCGGGCCTTGGGTTGGAAGCGATGAAGCGTCGGTCCCTCGCCTACGACGGCTTCGCGCACGACCAGCGCCTCGGCGCGCGCCTGGTGATTGTTTTCCGCGTTGGCCACCGCGCTCTTCAGTGTTTTGGCTATGAGGCCGGCTGCTTTTTTGGGCGTGAAGGCAAGCAGATCGAGAGCCTGCTTCACGGGCAGTCCCTGAATCTCCCGCGTGACTTCGCGCGCTTTGAACGGCGAGATCCGGGCAAATCTGTAAATCGATCTGGTTTCCATTTTGTTAAAATTTTCGGTTGTGTATTTTGTTTTCTATCGTCGGGCGTCCACCCGCAGGCGGTCTCCCGTTTTTATTGAATTCTCTTCGGACACAAGATTCTGGAC
>JBAXCT010000094.1:0-7782 GCA_037141375.1 Chthoniobacterales bacterium
CCTTGATTGACCCGAAAGGTGCGGTCGTTCCGGGCGTTTCCCCGGCCGCCATTCAAATGGGCCAGTTCATCGCCAAACTCGTGACTGCCGAGGATCAAGCGAGGCCGCGTCCGGCGTTCGTTTACTGGGACAAAGGCACCATGGCCACGATCGGGCGCAAGGCTGCCGTGGTCAGCGTAGCCGGACTGCAGATGCGCGGCTTCTCCGCCTGGTTGATGTGGCTCTTCGTGCATCTCATTTTCCTCATGCACATGAGGAATCGCATCAATGTGTTCATCCATTGGGTGTGGTCATATTTCACTTGGCAGCGCGGAGCGCGGATCATCCAGCCGTGAAGTTCGGTGGAGTCGCGTCACTCTGGAGCCTGTGTTCTGCGCACTTGCCAAGCCCAAGCGGTCCTCCGGTTAGATGTTGCACAGGGCCTGTCGCTCAACACTGAAGATATGCCGGCGGCCTGTCACCGTGGATAAGACGCAGTGCCCCGTCTAGGGCAAGACTGGTTGCATGTGATGCGCTGAGTGGCATCACGGGGCTCTGGATCAATCCTTCATCCAGGCATCGGTGCACCTCCATGAACTCATGAAGGAAAACTCCCGAAGCCCCCTTGTGATGTTCCGCGTGAATTCCATCGGCAAAGAGGTCCACTGCTGCCGCCTGATTGAATTGATCGAAGTGAAGCCTGGCATGCGTGCCGAGAACATCGAGTGTCACAGGTGCATTGAACGTCATGGCACAATGGGTTGAGGCGATCCTTCCCTGCGGGTAAGTGAGACTTATGAGTGCCTGCTCCTCGACGCCGGTTTTTCGCACCGATCCTATGGCGAAGATCTTCTCCCATTCGGTCCCGAGAAACCACCTCGCTGCCTCGATCCCGTAGTAACCGACATCAAGTACCGCACCGCCTGCCGAATCGGGGTTGAAAAGCCTCCCCTCCGGCCCGGCATCGGAGCGGAAACAGAACGATGCCCTGACTTCCCGGATATCACCCAGTCGGCCCTCTTCAGCCCACTGAATGCCCCTGCGCATGGCGGGAAGAAATATCGTCTTCATCGCCTCCATGGCAAAGACCCCAGTTCGCTCGACGGCTTTGATCACTTCCACCACTCCTGAGGGCCGCACAGCTAGGGGCTTTTCAGCAAGAACTGGGATCCCGGCGTTCAGGCAGGCGATCGCCTGGGGAACATGCAGCGGGTGAATGGTCGCGATGTAGGCCGCGTCAATATCATCGCGGGCAAAGAGTTCCTCAAGGCCGTGGCACGCCGATGGGATTCGGAATTCGGCGGCAAAATCAAGGGCCCGCTGACGGTCGGACGAGACCACAGTTCGGAAATCAAAAGCTGGATGGTTCCCGATTTCCGCCAGAACCCGTCTCACGATGTTCCCGGTGCCGACCAATGCCCAGCGCTTGGGGGAACGCTGTTGGCCTAATGATTTCATCTGGATCAACTAGCATCCGATGACGCCAATATCACCATGAAACGGGCCTGGACTCATGTGATGCCATTGCAGGTATCTAATAACATGGAGTGGAGTCGATAGAGGGAACCGAACCCCTTGTTGGCATTTTTTGAGCCTGCACCACACGGGGTAGGGGTGTTGGTGGTGACGGGATCCGCGCGCTGCCGCTAGCTATTTTGGCGGCCCATTTTTTGACCATCGGGCTGGGGGGTACTAAAATGCTGGTGTTTAGTAATTTCTTGCAGATTCCCGGTGTTGTGCTAAACATCAATGAATTAGTAGATCATTGACTAAAAGCCGATGCGTATCCCAGAAGCACCGCCCAAACTGAGTGACCTGCTGGCTGAGGAAAGGCCGTCGGAGAGGATGATGCAGCTTTTTTTGCTGGTGCGTCAGGCCAGGACGCAGAGGCACTACTTGCACTGGGACAAGCTGCGTCGTTACACGCCGCCGCCCGGAGTCAGCCACCGGGAATGGTGGATGGTGCAGAAACTGTCACGCACCGATGCGCTGAAGCCGATCCCGCTTCATGATAACATCCAGCGCCCGTTCCAGTTCGCCGTTCCCGAACTGGTGATGGAGGAACTTCATGAGATCGACCTCGGAGCGGGTGGCCTCGTAAGCATCCCGGAGCCGATCACCAATCCACAGACCCGCGACAGGTATCTGGTGAGTTCATTGATGGAAGAGGCCATCACCTCCAGCCAGCTTGAGGGCGCCGTGACGACCCGAGAGGTGGCCAAGGAGATGATCCGCTCGGGGCGCAAGCCGCGCGATACCAGCGAGCAGATGATCTTGAACAACTACGCGACGATGCAGCGGGTCCGGGCTTTGAAAGAGTCGCCGCTGACGCCCGAGATGGTTTTTCAAATCCACCGCTTGGTGACGGAAAAAACGCTGGATGATCCGACGGCAGCGGGGCGCCTGCGTCGTGCCGACGAGAAGCGGGTGGTCGGCGATGACTACGGACAAATTTACCACGACCCGCCACGTGCTGAAGAATTGGAGGCCCGCATGGCCGCGATGTGTGCCTTCGCCAATGCGGGAACGCTGGACTTTTTCATTCATCCGGCCGTGCGCGCCATCATCCTTCATTTCTGGCTGGCCTACGATCATCCGTTCGTTGACGGCAACGGGCGCACGGCGCGTGCGCTGTTCTACTGGGCCATGCTGCACAGCGGTTACTGGCTGTTCGAATTCATCTCCATCTCCAGCATACTACGCAAAGCTCCCGGGAAATACGGCAGGTCGTTCCTTTACACCGAGACCGACGACAACGACCTCACGTATTTCCTCATCGCGCAAAGCCAAGTCATCCGCAGTGCGATCCGCGAACTGCACACCTACATCGAACGCAAGACGGCCGAGATGCGCGAGGTGGAATCCCACATGCGCGCTCTCGATCTCTTCAACCACCGTCAGGCGGAGATCATACGGCACGCGCTCAAGCATCCCGGTCACCGCTACACCTTCGCCAGCCACCAAAAGTGCCATGGCGTCGTGTATCAGACGGCTCGGACTGACCTGCTCGGCCTCGCCGGGCGCGGCATGCTCAACAAACGCAAGAAAGGCAAACAGACCCTCTTCCTCGCTCCGTCGGACCTTTCCGCCAGACTCCTCAAACTCGAGAGGGAGGCTGGTGCATGAAGTTGTCTTTGTCTCTTCCGCACTGCCAAAGTTTTCTTGGAACCTCGCTTTGGCGAGAAAGCACGCGGCATACCGATCAACGCCCGTTCGTCACACGCTGAGAGTATATGATCGCTGAGATTGCAAAATTTGTCCTGGAATTCCTCAAGCTTGCTCCGCGCTATTTCATAGCACTGGGACTATTTGCTGCCTTTCTTATTTTCTGTCCCGATGGTCTTCTCAGGCAGCTCGGTGTGTTCGATTTTGCGCAGAGCAATCGCACTTGGCTTGGTGTCGCGCTCATTGCATCTGCTGCCCTCTTTGCCGTTAGTGTTTCCGTCAATATCTTCGACTGGCTGAAAGCGTGGTGGCGGCGAAGGAAAGAGTTTCGCCGCATCACGAAACGACTTTGTCGACTTACCGAAGACGAGAAGCAGATTTTGAGGTTTTACATCAGCGAAAAAACGCGGACCAACACACTCAGCATCGAAGACGGAGTTGTCCAAGAACTAGTATCCGAACGGATTATTTATCGGTCCGCCTCCGTTGGGAGCATGCTCGAGGGGTTTGCGCACAATATCAGCGACATTGCGTGGGATTACCTAGATGACTACCCTCAACTTTTGGAAGGCAGCACCAACACCTACAGAACCGACAAGCGCCGCGGAATGTGGTAAGAGCGAGGCGGGAGTCGTTGTAAAAGCTGGAAGAGGGTGTTGCCAATCAATCTCGCTCCGCCTTGGTTCCGCATACAGAAATAATGGCCTGCTTATGGCGCTTGGTTTATTCGCGCTTCCAAGTCACTGAGGTCGGCAAGGATGTTTTCAAAAGTTGGTGGTGCATCGTCGAGAAACATCTGGCGCATGGCGAGGTAGTCGCGAGTCAGTTCGGCGCGTCTGAAGTCGGGTGGCACCAAGCGAAAGGTGCCGGGTTGAGCCAAGTCATAGCGCGCCCATGCTCGGGCGAAAAATCGATTTTTCCAATCCACTACCCTACGGCGCACCTCGGCGTTATCTAGCGCCCGGGTCACCTCGGCTGTCTTTGCCATTGCAGCAACATCGGAATAATGACGTGCGTAGCGCCCCGGCACGGGTGAATCGGCAGCGCGGTGATATTCCGAGTGCAGGATTGTTGCCTTCTCCCAGAAAGCACGCTCTGCCTGCAGGGCCACGACTTCACATTGCATATCATCATTGCCACCGATGAGAACATCGGCCAGCCATGGTCGAATCGCATGGCGCTCGCTTGGTCGCTGGTCGGTTAGTGAGCCGAACTCCAGCTTCACGGATCGCTTGATATACTCTGTTCCGACGGGCAGGGACGATACGTAGTGAAAAAGAAGCGTCGGTGAGTGCGTTGCTTCATCGATTTCGAATTGCAACCATGCGTTGCGCTTCGAAGGTCGTCCAAGCACCGAGGCGATGGTTTGCTCCAATGCTGGCTGCAGCTCTTCAGTCACCCATTGTCGGCAGGCTTCCTCCAGATGTTGCATCCAATCATTGCGTTTGTTCCTAGTGTCTGCCGCTTCGACTTCGGCTTCCGAGATGCCGAGGCGAGCGGGAGAGATGCTCAAGTCAATGTCTTCGGAAAAACGACCGATGAGGCCGTAAACTTTCGACAGTGCGGTGCCTCCCTTGAACAACAAAGCTTCGCCCCACTCCGCATGCCCGAAGAGCAGGCCAAGCATCCAGCAAACCCAAAAATCCTTCTCCACGATCGGCGAAGCGATATTTCGGCGGGTTGCGGTTTCCTCAAAAATCAGACCGCGCTCCGCGTCGGGCAATGTGGCGATGCGGTTCATGGTTTCTCGCCGGCAATTTCCCGCAAGTGCCGATGCATCCACGCTGGCGCGTAGCGTAAGTCTTTGATCAGTCGCCGACGGTCGGCTGACGGCAGCAGTTTTCGCAAGTGCGCGATGTGATGCGTTTTGATGTGGCGTGGCCCCAAAGACCGCAATGCAGCCATCACCAACGTGCTGCTGCGCCCAGCGGCCATTTTTCGACTCGATCGTTGTTGAAACTCGATGCTGCGTCCGCCCACTTTCACCCGCCGGCCGCGCCGATTGATGGTGTATGCGATACGCGCTGGCACTTGCTCGGATAAGTTAAGCAGGTTGGCCGCCTGTGCCTCGGTCGGCTCCAGTCGCAAACCATCCCGGCGCGCAATTGCTTCGGCAATCGCATCCGACTTGGCCGAGAGCTTTCCGATCATCGGGTGGGAGCGCGGCACATCGTAGAGACCTCGGGCCACGCGACGGAGCCGTCCCTCCTTGAGCAGCCTTTGGAACACCATGCCGATCGCATCCGTCGAACCCAGGTCCAAGAAATCCGCCCGCGTGAACACAGCTCCCGCGCCCAATCCCTTGACCCGGCGTAACAATTTTTGTTCAAGCGACATGCGGACACCTTGTCTGATGGTGTTATAAAAGCAACGTTGTTTTTATAACAAATATCAGACCGTTTCTCCAACCTGGTAGGGCAGCAGGCACTCATGTCTTTCCCTAAAATGCCGCACCCGCACGATGGGGTTCAAAGCCTTTGAGATCGGGATAAAAAGCCTGCAGATCCGCCAGATTATAAATCCAGTGCGTTCCGAGGCACATGGCGTCACCGATAAATTGGCCCCAGATCATGCCTTCGACCCGGCTTTGCGTGGTGGGATTCGTCATGGTAGGAAGCAGCGAGAGGCTGCCAAAGTGTCCATTGTTTTTGGAGTGACGCAAAGTATGAATCTGTGGACAGCCTTTCCTCCTGCATTCAGCTTTCAATAGGGGAGCGTGGGGCTTGGAGCGGCATTGACTGGCCAAAAATTCCTGGATCAGCAAAACGCTAACTTGTTTTTTGGAGCTGCTCTCCAATAAAATAAGGCGATGAGATTTTTCTCCTTTTCTTTAGCAGTGGCGCTGGCATTGACGATGGGCCGCGCAATTGCAATGCCTCTGGATCAGATTCCTTTCCGGTCCATGGATGGTAGTGAGACAACGCTCCATCAATATGCAGGCAAGGTGATGCTGATCGTGAATGTAGCTTCCCGTTGCGGAAACACTCCCCAGTACGCGGCATTGGAAAAGCTCTATCGTGATCGCATGGCTCAGGGTTTCGTCATCCTCGCCTTTCCATGCAATGACTTCGGTGGTCAGGAGCCCGGCGCCAACGAGGAGATCAAGGATTTTTGCTCCGGTACGTACGATGTTACGTTTCCGATCATGGACAAGATCCACGTGAAGGGTGCCGATCAGTCGCCTCTCTACGCTGCGCTTACGGGTGCCGGCGCGAAGTTCCCGGGAGACGTGAGGTGGAACTTTGGGAAATTTCTGATTGGCCGCCACGGCGAGGTACTGTCAAGATTTGAGCCCAGTGTAAAACCCGATAGCTCTGAGCTTACGCGGGCTGTCGATGCCGCTCTAAACAATAAAGGCCAGTAGTCCTGCTCTGGCGATCCTGCTGCCAAAGAGTCCGGTTCAATGCCCGATAGCCGAGGGCTTCACAAACTATGAACGAAAAGCTTCAACTCCTCGCCAAAGACCTCACCAAAGAATTTCCGCGCAGCCCTCGGGAACTCTTGGGAGGATTCGTCATTGCCGCCCGCGCCCTCGACAAGTGCCGCGCCGTCCTTGCTGGAATCGCCGGTGAATACCATTTCGATTGCCCGCTGGATCGGATGTTCTTTGACGCCACCGGGATTGATTCCGCCGCATTTCAGGCCGAGGTCGAAAAGGGTGCCACCGATGCCGAGATGAGCGCATGGGTCAGTTCCCACGCCACGCTCAACACTTCTGAGGATATCGCCGTCTGGAACAACAAGATGCGCTACACTCGCCCCTGTGACATGCCTCCCGGCACTCAGGCCTTCCTTGAGGGATACATCCCGCAGTTTGTTCCGAAAAACAGACCGGTTTATGTCTGGTTCGATCTCTACGACCTTGAGGAAGAGCGTATTTAAACAAATTCTGACCAACAAATAATACCCGTCTCCCTCACCGGGGATGGGTTTTTATTTAGAGGCTTTTGCGCCAACCCTTTTTCAAATTATCGGTATAGGGTAGGATTCGCACACTCGCCAAGAGTACGATGGATTGACTATGTACCGGATACTTCTGTTGGCTGGCATTTTTTTTATGATTAATAAGAGCGTGTCAGCCAATCCATTGGATGATTACCGATGGAAAAATCGACTAATCATAGCCTCAGTTTCAAAAAAACAAGACCGAGATGAACTGACTGCAGTGCTTCTCTTGAATCACCAGAAGTTAACCGAAAGGGACTTGATCGTTATCGATATTTCCCCAGAGCCGATACAAATTTCTGGCACCGTAAGGTTAGGTAAAAAACAGAGCATCAATCTCCGAGAGAGATTTGGGTTGGACAAAGGAATGAGCGAACCAGTCTTCTTTTTGATCGGTAAAGATGGGGGCAAAAAAGCTCACCGTTTTGGGATGCTTAACCTGAACAATTGGTTTGATCTGATTGATTCAATGCCTATGAGGCAAAAGGAAGTCAGGTGTGTAATACAATCTGATTAGAAGCTGCTGTTAGTCGCTATGTTTCAAGAATTGCTCACATCTTGTTCACATCACAAAATGAGCTAAGCCGTGAAAATTCAAAACGGGCGCGGATTCGAGCAGGGCACCGACGGCGAGGACGCCGCCGCTTGTCTCTTCCTGACCTGATATACATAGAGAAGCTTCGGGCGAGTAGC
>JBAXCT010000095.1:0-7639 GCA_037141375.1 Chthoniobacterales bacterium
CCGGGTGCCGCGGGGCGCTGAGGCCCAAGTTGCTCGCCAAGGCTTGCTCTAGCAACTTTCCCTCCATCCACCACCCAACCCCTTCACCATGAAAAGCATCCTCCCTTCCCCCGCTCACATTCGCTTCCTTGTCACCACCGCCGCTCTCCTCGCCATCGCGTCCTCTGCGCTGGCGCAGGAACTCATCACCAACGGCAATTTCTCCAATGGACTGACCAATTGGACCACGAGCAATTTTGGGCAAGCCCCGGGCCAGTTCGGCATCAACGCCAACGGCCCCACCGATACGTCCGCCGCTTCGGGCAACTACGCCTACGCAGGTGGTAGCACATACAACCTGCTCATGCAGGACGTCACCGTCACGACTGGCAATGCATACCGGCTCACATTTCTTGCTGGAAGCAAATCCGGTCAAGGGAACGCCACCGGTTTTCTGTCGCTCCGGCAAGCCGCGCTCGGCAACTACAACTCTGCCAGTTTCGACTACAACCCGAGTGATGCCGTGTTCGGGAGTTACACCGTTGATTTTGTTGCGGGCACGTCGACGATCGGGGTCTGGCTCCGGAGCGACAGCACCTACGCGGCCTACGACAACGTCTCGGTGACGCCGATCGCCAGCGTGGCGAATGCCTTGAACTACAGTTCGGCCTCCGGCTACTCGCAGATCTCATCGGCGCTGACGGGCAGCGGCAAGGTAACTGTGAACGCCGGCACTGGCGGCTTGGCGCTGGCTGGTGCAAACACCCACACCGGCGGCACGGAAGTCACTGGCGGCACGCTCTTCGTCACTGGCGCCGGCACTTTGGGCGCAACTGGCGGGGCCGTCACAGTCTCCGGTGGGGGCATACTCGATCTGCGCAACCAGCAGACCCGCACCGGCACCATCACGATGACCAACCAGGACGCCAGGATCATCAGCGGCGACGTGAACAACCCCGGCTCCATCGTCAACAACGGCGGCGCATTCCAGTTTGGTGGCGGTTTGCTGAATGTGCCGCTATCGGGCAGCGGCGGCATGGATGTGACCGGTGGTGGGAGTATCGACTCCTCCAACTCCTACACGGGTGTCACCACGATCTCGGGAACGACCGGATGGTATGGAGCAAACCAACTTTTCGTTGCTAACGCCAACGCCTTGGGTGCAGCTTCTGGCGACCTGACCATCTCTGGTGGAACAGTCAATCTGGTAAGCAACACGATCACCCGCTCCGGCAATGTGACGATCAGCGGGGGAACGCTGATTAACGGCACTTTGGAGAAGACCGGCGGGGTCTTTGCTTTGCAAGGCGGGGACGGTTCGATCGCCGTGAGGCTGGCCGGCACGGCCGGCCTGACCAAGAGCGGGGTGGGGACAAGTTACCTCTGGCTTAGCAACAGTTACACGGGGGCCACGACGATCAGCGGGGGAACGCTGGTCACGGACGGGGCCGGGCAACTGACCGCCGGAACGACGCTGGCCATTTCCAATGGGGCGACCTGGCAGATGACCGGGGCCTTTTCGACCAACGGGGGAACCCGCACGATTGGCGGGCTGACCGGGGACGGCACGGTGCAGACGACCACCAGCGGATTCACGCACAATCTTGCAGTCAACAAGGCCAGCGGTAGCGACACTTTCAGCGGGGTGATTGCCGGCTCAGGTGCTCTGGTCAAGCAAGGGGGCGGGACCCTCGCGCTTGGCGGCGCAAATACCTACACGGGCGGAACGACGATCAGCGCGGGCACCCTGCAGGTGGGGCTCGGTGGTGCCAACACCACCGGTTCGTTGGGCGGAGGAAACATCGTCAACAATGGGAACCTTTTCCTTTCCGTGTCCAACACCCTCACCATTACCAACCAAATCTCGGGCACGGGAACCCTCGACAGCGGCAGCCTGACCACGGTGCTTTCTGGCAGCAACTCTTACTCCGGGCTAACGACTGTTTCCGCCGGCATCTTGCGGGTCGATAACGGCAACGCTTTGGGTAGCACGAACGCAGGCACCGTCGTAGCCAACGGTGCGCAGTTGCGCTTGCAAGGTGTCACCGTCGGCAATGAAGCTCTGACCATCAGCGGCAACGGGGCGGGAGCAAGCGCGGGTGCCTTGCGTGCCGGCACCGGGGCCAACGCGTATGGAGGCAAAGTTACGCTGGCCGCCGACTCGAAGTTTTTTGCCGGCAGCGGAACTTCCCTAACCTTGGATGTGGCCTCGGGCGACGTCCTTGATCTGGCCAGCTTCACCTTGACCGTGGAAGGCGGCGGTTCCCACAACGTTAACGACGCCATCGTCGGCACAGGTGGAATTACCAAGATCGGCAGCGGCACTATCACTCTGCTTGCCTCAAACAGCTACAGTGGTGCCACCGACGTCCAAGCCGGCCGACTTACCCTCTCGGGTAACGGGCGACTCGGGTCCGGGGCGATCTCCATTTCCAACGCGAGCACCGGCACGCTGGAGCTTGCCGTGACCGGAACCAACGTGATGGTGAACAACATTTCGGGCGACGGTGCGTTGTTCTCCAGTTCCGGCGAGACGCGCTTCACCGGTTTGGTGGCGTCCACCGGCTGGCTGACCGTCTCCAGCAGCACGGTGCGCATCGGCAACGGCGGAGCCTCGGGATCGTTCTCGGGCAACACCACCTTGAGCGATAACACGGCGCAGTTGGTTTTCGACCGCAGTGATGCCTACACCTACATCGGCACGATCTCCGGCAGCGGCAGCGTAACGAAATCCGGTGCGGGCACCACGACACTCACCGGAAGCAACAACTTCACCGGCGCGCTCGCCGTCAACTCTGGCGTGCTCGACTTGAATGCGTCGACCGGCGCGGCTGCCGCGGCCGCCTCGACCATCTCGGTGGCGACCAATGCGATCTTGCTGGTTTCAAAGAGCGATCAGGTCAACAACAGCGCAGCCGTCACGCTCTCTGGCGGAACCATCCAGCGCGCCAGCGGGGTCAGCGAGGTCTTCGGTGATCTGAACATCACCGCGGCTTCGTTCCTCGACTTCGGCAGCGGGACCGCGGGCAATCTGCAATTCCAGAGCTACACAAATACGGGCAGCGCTTTGGTCACGGTGCAAAACTTCTTCCAAGGCAACTCACTCCAGTTTGCGAGTGCTACTTTCAACTCCGGCAACCTCGCACAGTTCAGTTTCGGCAACGGATATACCACGAGCATCCAAGGCGATTATTTCACCATCACGGCCATTCCCGAACCCTCGACCCTCATGGCTGCCGCGGGATTGCTCGGCCTGATGCTCTTGCCAGCCTGCTGCAGGCAGTGGCGCCGGGTCCGGTTCTCCAGAACGGTCCTGGCACCCTCACTGAATAAATCACTCCTCCTCTCCGCGGCAACGCGCTCACCACAGTGAGTCCGGCCTTGCCTTACTCTATCAGGCTGTCGGCTCGCTGTCTTCGGCCGGCATCGTCAGCTTGAATCTCGAGCTCATACCTCTCATTGATCCCACAGCCATGAGCGCTGCTCTTTTCGATACCCAAAACAGCTCCAATTATCGCGATTGGACAACCCTGGCACTCCCCGCCGGTGCTTTTGCGACGTCAGGGTTTCACACTCTTGCTGCCTCGGTGGCCATCGACGCCGGCATTGATTCAAAAGGCATCCCGTCTGACGTCGTCCTCTGCCTCTAAACGAGGCCCACTGTCCACACTGCACCCGTCCTCATGCTCAGAAAAACCACCTTTTGTTGGATCGGGCTATCCATCGCCCTGCTCTCGGTCACGTCGGCCGAAGAGAATGTGCTCACTGTCACCAACGGCGATTTCAGCGACTTGACCGATCTGCAGCAAATGGCGGACGGCTGGTATGCAGGCATTCCCGCCGGCTGGACGGCGACCGCTTCGAGCGAGGGCACGAACAACTACGCCATACGGAACCAAGCAGGGAATTTTGTCGCCAATGTCTCCGCCCTAAGCCAGACGCAACCGGCATTCGCCGCTTTCGAGCAAGAAGTCGGCCAATTGTCGGCGCCCGGAGAAGTCACGGTAACCTTTGAAATCCGGGAACCCTGGCATGATCCCGACTTTTTGATGGGCGCTGCGATCTACGATTGCATGAACGTAAGCCTCCCCTTGGCTTTCGGCGATTTCACCAATTCCGGCAGCCACACGTTGGTGGCGAGCAACGTTTCGGCCGGCACGCGGCTCAAAATAGGCTTCTGGAGTGTCCGTGGCTTTCCCGCCCTCGACGACGTGGTCGTCACGTTCAAGCCGAACGAGTAGGACGTTTCCGTCTGTGGGCAGCCAGAGCCGCGAGTCATATTACCCGCGCCATGGCAAGAAAGTGCTGATCTTTGGCAGTAACATCTGCGCCAGGACGTCAGCCCTGAGTATATTGAACGGTGTTCTCTGAGCGCTGGCGTGTTATGAACATCGTGCAGATTCTTCCCCCTTCATGGAGTCCCGCTAAACGCGGCAGGAAAAGCGGATTCACGCTGATCGAGTTGCTCGTGGTCATCGCGATCATCGTTTTGCTGGCTCTCATCGCGTTCCCTATGGCGCAGCGCATGATCGCCTCCGGCCAAACCGCCAAGGCAACGGGAAACCTCCGGCAGATTGGCGTGCTCATGGCGTCCTACACGGGAGACAACAACAACTGTCTGCCTTTGTTGATCGATTGGCGTCGGCTAGGGTCCAGCCCGGATAACTTGCAGTTCTGGCAAAACCTTCTGCGGCGGCAGGCTGGCCTAGCGACCAGCGGGCCTGCGAATGGGTTGTGGTTGCCGCAGACCTTTTACGATCCGGCGGTGACAAAGAACCAGCATCCTTGGGGAGGTTTCGGTGGCAACGACTCCATCATGCTGGGTTTGGGAACAGTGCCCGAGATAGACTGTGGAGTTCAGTTTGGGTCGTCCCGTGGCACTCCGCTCAGCCGCATCGGATCGCCCGGCAAAAAGGTGCTGGTGGCCACGGCGAAGGATGTCGAGGGGTCAAACTGGAAGAGTTCTTGGTATTTTCACGGACTGGAATACGCATCAAAGGGAGATGACAGTGGTTGGCCCAAGCCTGATGCCCGCCACGGTGGCAAAGCGCTGTGCCTGTTTGCCGACGGCCACACCGAGGCGTTGGACGTAGCCAACATGACTGCCGCAGACCGCAGGAAGTATTTCCTACGGGACGAAAATTGACAGGGCGGAGGCGCACGCTGAAAAGGGCCGTTGTCCGTTCTTGCGGACCTCAACTTGGGGCCGCGGGTCGTGACCAATCCTTGGCAGGAAAATACTCTGTTTTGGCAGGTTTTGCAGAGCATTTCTTGGTCAGAGGCGCTAATTTCGTCTTCACATCTAACCACCCCATGAATCTCCCGCCCACAGCAACTTGTTGCACCTTTGCCCAACAGCCAAGCGACAACCGCACTCGCAACTCCGCAACCTCAAACTCCAAGTGCGGCCGGGCGCTTAGCCCCAAGCTGCCCATTTTTTCCAAGGTTTCATTTGCTTGCTTGGCGGCGTTGGTTGCCGCTTTCTCGACATGTTGGGCCCAGTCCGACGCGGATGCGCTGAGTGTAACCAATGGCGACTTCAGCGATCTCACCGGTCTGCAGGGGATGGCCAATGGCTGGTATGGCGGAGTTCCCGCCGGGTGGGAGACGGTGGCTTCGACCGAGGGCTCGACGAATTACGCCATAAGGATGGAGGCGGGTGATTTCGTCGCCAATGTGGCCGCCTTGAGCCAAACGCAACCCTCGTTCGCGGCTTTCGAGCAGGAAGTCGGGCAGGTGCCGGTTCCGGGCGAGGTGACGATCACCTTCGATAACAAGGATTCGTGGCATGATCCGGATTTCAGCATGGGCGCGGCGGTCTACGACGCACTCACTTCGGTTCCGCTGGCCTTCGGCGATTTCACCAATGCCGGAACACACACTCTCGTCGCCAGCAATGTATCCGCCGGCACGAGGCTCAAAATCGGTTTCTGGTCGGCACGAGGCTTTCCCAGCCTCGATAACGTGAGTGTCTCGTTCCGTCCGAACGAATGAAGGCTTTGCCGCGCACCTGTTCGGTCTTCGTTGGTGGCTTTTCCGTGAAGTGTTGAAACCGTAAGTGGCTGTATGCCCCGCCGTTCTTCCAAGCCGGTCAAGTTTGAGCGCCAGCTGATCTTCGCCGACCGGAATTTTCCGCTCGATGTGTTCATCCTGGACGACCATCCGGATTATCCGCTGCACGCGCATGATTTCTCGCTCATCGTCATCGTCCTGCACGGCAGCGGGGTGAATGTGGTCGGCAAAGAAGAGTTCGCGGTCAAAGCCGGCGATGTCTTCGTGCACCACGGGGGCCGTCCGCACGGCTATCGCGCGACGCGCAACTTGGGCGTGGTCAACGTGATCTACGAGCCTTCGTTGCTCAACCGGGTGCGTCTCGATGTGGAAAGCTTGCCGGGCTATCAGGCGCTTTTCGTTATCGAGCCGGCACTGCGCCGAGCGGGTCGTTCCGCACGCCATTTGACCTTGGGGATGCGGGAACTGGCCAAAGCGCGGGAACTGGCCGAGTCGATAGAGACCGAGTTGTACGGCGATGCGCCGCGGGTGCGGGCGGTGCGCTTCGAGCAGCGTCACGAAAGTGCTGCCGCGCGCCGGAAGGAACTTAGAACCGCCGGTCACCGCTTCATGGCGCTGGCGCAATTCATGTCCCTGGTTGTGTTGCTGTCGAGGGCCTACAACACCGCACCGACCGTCGAGTCGGAACGCATCATGAAAATCGGACGGGCCATCGCCCATCTGGAAAGCCATTTCGGCGAGGAGGTGAAGCCTTCCGAGTTGGCGAAGATCGTCGGCATGTCGGAGCGCAACTTCTACCGGTTTTTCTGCGATGTGACGCATGAGACCCCCCATGCTTACCTGCAAAAGGTGAGGCTGGCGCGGGGAGCGACCATGTTGCGAACGAGCGACAAGACCGTGACCGAGGTGGCTTTGGAGTGCGGGTTCAGCGACGGCAGCTATTTCGCGCGGCAATTCCGCATCGCTTACGGAATATCGCCGCGGCAATTCCAGACCGGCCGCTGCAAAGCGGGCAAAACGAGATGACTAAGTGAGGAGCCGATGCGTCTATTGGTCCGGGCAAACGCTGGAGAAGGATGCGGCACCGGATTTTTCCGGCAAGATCGTGCTCACATTTGGCAGGATTCTCCCAGCGGGGCTCCGCGAGGGCTGGTAAGCTCACCTAATTCATGGGTTCTGTCGCAGATTTCAGTTCAAAAAATTTAACGGTCCCTGGTGAGCAAGAAGACAAAATGAAGGTGGCCTGCTACTACTTCGGCAATTACCACCCTGGCGATCCGCGTAACGAGGCCATGAAGGGTGCGGGATGGACGGAATGGGAACTCGTCAAGGAGGCGCGCCCCCGTTTTCCCGGCCACGCCCAGCCGAAGGTTCCGCTTTGGGGTTACGAGGATGAGTCCGATCCTGCGGCGATGGAACGCAAGATCGCCGCGGCGGCCGACCACGGGATCGATGCGTTTATTTTCGACTGGTATCACTATGACGATGGACCTTTCCTTGATCGGCCGTTGGACCGCGGTTTTATGGGGGCATCGAACAACGACCGCCTGCGCTTCGCCCTTATGTGGGCCAACCACGATTGGTTGGAAATCCAACCCTACCGCCGAGGTGCGCCGGAGCTGGTTCGTTTCCCGGGCATGGTCACTCC
>JBAXCT010000096.1:0-7625 GCA_037141375.1 Chthoniobacterales bacterium
CTCTCTCCAATCCACCACGTTTGACGTCATCAGCATCCGGGCTCGGCGCACAACCGCAAGTTGTCCCTGTCTTGCTGGCCGGTTCCCTGTTTGGAGGAGAGGAAGCCAATGTCCGATTGGGCATAGCCCTGAGTCAGGCCAACTCGGAGTGGTTTCCCCTGTTTCAATGCGTTACCGATGGCCAAGTTTACTACCGGGCACCAAGGACGGGCTCGTTCTCGCGTGCAGCCACGGCGGCCTGCGAGGAGGTGGCGGAATCAGGACTTCTCACCGATTGGTGCGTCGTCCAGTGCGGGATCGGCTACCTCACCAAAGATAAAAAGAGCCACCGGGTGGAGAACTATCCCCAAGCCTTTGAGGAGGAGCGTTTGTGAGCAAGATAACCAGAAGAAGCTTCATCATCAGTGGAGCTGCAGCACTGGGTTCCTGCTTTGTTCCCTCGTGGCTCCTGCGTCGTGCAGCGGACTTTGAAAAGACCACAGGAGGCATCTACATCGAGACTCCGGATTCTGCGCAGAACACACTCTACGTCATCGAACAGAGCAGTGACTGCTACCAGTTTGCCCTCAACGGCAGGACCGACACTCTCCCACCGCAGATCACATGGCGTGAGTATTTCACGGATCAGGTCTACATCGATCCCGACGATCCGTTTGAGGTGAGGAAATGGCTCCGTGAGGAGGGCTCGTGGTATTTCGACCGTAAGAACCTCCGATACGCCTACCGGCACATGCACTTCCTGGATGATCAGGTCGACGATCGCATCTGGGAGAACTATCTGGAGGGTGCCTATGCCGTGCATGGCTCACCCGAAGCGCAGGCACTCCACTACTTGTCGAAACTCCCCTTATCAGACGGAAAACGCCAAGGTGATCCGCTCGGGGATCTCAAGTATTACTACGGAACAATGCCCGGAGCTGATTGGCACTTTGTCACTGCTGACAACAAACAGATCGTCACCGCTCTCCAACACCGCCTCCGGGAGTTGGGTGAATCAACGGAAGTCGTGATCCAGTCATGATCGACCTCATCCGCAGCGAGGAGGAGAAATACCAAGAACTCCTCGGTAAAATCCGTGAGGTGTTTTCAGAGGAAATCGACGGGGACTCCTACAACGAGGTTCAGCGCAACCTTCTCGATACCATGATTCTCAATGCCGTGAGGCGCAGTGGCGGCTACGACAAGGTGACCGTGGATCAACTCGTGGGTATTAAGGAAATGCTGGAGAATGAGTGCACCCTATCGGCTGCCCTAGGCGACGAAAAATGAAGGGGCTTAGCTCTCATGACACATAAAACGGTTGCCGGGCTTGCGGGCAACGGCACAAAAGGCCTCAAGGACCTTAAGGACTCCCGAGTCGACGGGGATGCTCAGCGTGTGTTGGACGAGATCGAGTCATTCATGGACGTCGAGTCGGTTGATGATGCCCACGCCACGGTGAAGCATTCCTACTTGGGTTTTCTTCCGGACGATGAAGGTGTGGATCGGTTGACCTGCGATTTAGCCACTTGGGAGATGCAATGGGACAAGCAGTCGGCTTGCTGGGTGGTGGAGGACTGGGCGCCCGTCGACACCATCTTCCAGATCGATTTCACCAAAGACCGCATACCCTGGAAAAAGATTAGCGGTTTGTTCTGCGTGAGCGACGAGGAGTGCGCACAAGTCATTGCCTCAAGCCCTCGTTTCGAGAGAGAGTTCATTGAGGCAACCGCCCAGCTGCCAGCGGACGAGGACGATATCTACTCGGTGGTTGCGGACCCGCTTTTGCGCAAAGCCCTCAAACCCGGAGATGAGTAAATGGCCAACTCGGCGAATCCACCGAGGTCGTCATCGTCAAATGATCTTCACGATCAGGAAAACCCGCCGCGTCGCTTAGCTCGCAGTTTTTCGCTCGGCGAAGGGATTGATAACGCGCAGTCCTTGGACTCCGCGAAAGTCCCTCTCGTTGCGCATGACCAGTTCACTGTCCGTTTCTAGGGCGGTGGCGGCGATGATTGCATCGCCGAGCTTTATCTTCTGGAGGCGGCGCAGGCCGGCAGCCCGGTGCAAAATCGTCTCGCTCACGGGCTGCATAATCAGTTGCGCAAACATGGCTTCGAATAACTCCTCATCATCGGAAGTGATCCCTTCGTAACCAAGGATCTCGGTGATGCTGATGGCGGAAAGTGTCGTGCCCGGAGCCTCGAGCCATTCGTCGAGGAATGCGTGTTTCGGTTGGGCCGCGTAGATCAGGATATTGCTGTCCAGCAATCGGGCCATGTCTTAATCCCGGCCCGCAAGCGCACATCTTCACGCGCCTCGCCCTGCCATGCCACGGGATCTTTGATGCCACGGAATGGATTGCGGTCGCGAATTTTCTGCATGATGGCGCGCAGTTCGACAGGGCTCTTTGCCGCAGATGAAGCTGCTTCGAGCTTGGCCTCGACCCGCACGCGGGTGCCACGCAAGTCCGGCGGCAACGGCAAGTGCAGCGTTCCATCGGAACAGGCGTCTAGGACAGCCGTAATTGAACTCACAGAAACACCATACCGCATGCGGCCTGCTCCGGCAAATACGGATCTAAGCACCTGGTGCGCTGGCTGAGGACTAAAGCAATGCGACGTTTTGCCAATTGTCGAATTGTGAGCTGCCGTGGGATTCGAAGACGCAGGTCTGTTCCCCTATAGGCAGTAATAGCGCGGCGGGCTTCGTATCGCAAACGCGTAGTCGGGGCGGATTTCTCTCACGGAGACACGAAGAACACAGAGAACTGTCACCTGACTCCTGCCCACTGTCTCCTGTCTCCCGACTCCTGGCCTAGCTCCTCCCGCCACCGCGGCCCCGCCGCGTTCCGCCATTCATCATTTTGCATTCAACATTCAAAATTAAATCCCCCCGGGCCTCTGTGCCTCCGTGAGATCACTCGGCCTAGGTCGCGATCCAAAGCGCGCGGCGGTCGCGGGCCATGTTGATGCTCTTGCCGTCGGCAAGTAGCACCCTTCGGGCTGCGCATCGAGCACAGTCTACCCGAACCTCCCTCGAGGTTCCGTGTTGTCGCGTAGGACGCGGTTAGTTTTCGGCCGGGTGTCGCACTTGGGGCAGCCGTGCCAACTGCATCTGCCGCCAGGTGGTGGAATGTCAAATGTCAAGATGTGACCCCAATTGCTTTTAAAGGAAAAAAGCACCTCGACACCGAGGAACTCGGCGATCTCTGGCCGCCGCTCGAACTCTGCCACCGGCAACTCAAGGCCGACGATGCCAAGTGGATCTCCGAACTTCCGCTCGTTGTTCCCGTCGCCGAGATGGAATTGGTCCACGGCTCCCTGCACGAACCACCGAGCTTCGGCTACATCATCAACAAGAGCCTGGCCAAAGAGCATTTCGCCAAGCAGACCACCCGCATCAGCTTCTACGGTCACACGCATATCCCCGCCATCTGGCAGCAAAAGGGCAAAAAGATCACCTGCCGCACCCCTGGCGAGGATCCCGTCACCTTGGATCCCGATTGCCGCTACGCCATCGGCGTCGGGAGTGTCGGGCAGCCCCGCGACGACGACCCTCGCGCCTGCTATGTGATCTATCATCCGGGATCCGACCGCGTGGAGTTCCGCCGCGTGCCGTACGACATCAAGAAAGCGCAAGCCCGCTTCAAAAAAGCCGGGCTGTCCAAGTTCGATGCCGAGCGCATCGCCAAGGGCACTTGAAGCCGCCTCAAGTTTGCGCGGCCGCCAACGTGGCGCGGCTTTGCTCCTCTTGCTGGATGCGTTCGGAAATCCAGAGCTTGATCAGCGACTGGCGGCTCACGCCGATGCGCTTGGACTGTGCGTCCAGCGTGCTGATCACCCACTCGGGGAAATCCACGTTGACCCGGCGCGCCTCCAATCCGGGACGCCGGATCGTTGCCTTGTCGATATAGGGCGTGATGTCCTCGCCCTCATCGAAGCGCCGCTCAAACACTTTCGCTGTCATGATAGATTGCTTCTTCATTTTTTCTCGCCCTTCTCACGGAAATGATCCTCACGCGGTCCTCCCGGGTGGTGAAAATCGCCGTCTATAATTTGACTGCATATTCCCCGACCAAGCCCAGCCGGGGTTCGTCCGCAAAGCGCGCGACGAATTCGACCCGCTTTTCATCGTTCCAAAGCCGTGTGGCCTGCTCGAAGTCGATCCCGTGCTTCTTGGCGTTGGCTTTGCTTTTGGCTGGGTCATACTCGAACTCCACTTTGGTATAATATGTATACCGCAGAGGGTGTCAAGCGGTACTTAAGACGGGTCGCCCGGCGCTTATCCCCTGTGATATATTCCGTTCAGTGATTAAAGAGCACGACAGAGTCATCCTTACTGAGCCGTTGCCCGTGCACGGCTTGGAGCCGGGCGATATCGGTGCCGTGGTGCACATCTACGCCGACGGCGAGGCTTACGAAGTTGAATTCGTCACCCTCGACGGACACACCGCGGCCGTTTGCACGGTGGAATCTTGCCAAGTGCGTCCAGCCTCGAGCCGCGAGATCCCACACGCCCGCGAACTCATCGCGCGCTGATCGGCCTCTCCACCCGCAGGCCGCCGGCTACAAATCGCGCCACGCCTCATCCTCCTCGGCAGAGTCCCAATCCTGCGACCAAGCCGTGGCGGCCAAGGGAAGCAGGCTGGCGCGTGCGGCTTGGTCGGAAGTTCCACCCGAGGTGCTTGAAGTGCCGCGCTTGGGCAATCCCGCCTGCAGAGTGGCAATGAGCCGCTGCTTCTGGTCGACCGGCAAGACCTCGGCGGCCTGTTCGATTTCGGCCAATGTGCTCATGGTTCTTTCTTTAGCGTTCGCCGCGTAGATGACGATATTGCTGTCGAGCAGCATGGTTAGCTGTTTGACCCGCCCGGCCGATCCTCGCGCGTCTCCCGCTGCCATGCCACGGGGTCTTCGATGTCTCCGAACGTGCCAAGGCGTGAAAGAGTCCGTAGCGCCTCGATGGCCTCCGGCTGGGAAGGACGTGAGCTAACACTCTCGAGCGTTGCCGTGACTTTCACTCTGGCGGAGCGCATCTCAGCGGGAATCGGCAGATGGAGAGTTCCATCCACATCCGGCTCCAAAATGGCGGTAATCGTGCTCACTGGGAAAGAATAGCGCGCAGGGGCACGTATCGCAAACGCGGATTCAGGTGCTGGCGTGCGTGTTAACAGTTGGACAGTTTGCCAATTGTCCAACCGTGGACGGGATGCGGGCGTGGGGACGTATGGACTTATTGCCATTTGTCCATCGGTCCTTCGGCCTGCCCCTCTCGTTTGCCTATGGGCTATTTGGTCGCCACGGTGACCTATCTTCGCTTCGCTACGGTGTCAGTTCATCGCCAGGGCGACCTATCTTCGCTTCGCTACGATATCAGTTGGTCGCTAAAGCGACCTACCTACGGCTGCGCCTCCGGTTCGCTTCGCTCGGCTCCCACTTTCAAACTTCCGCACCTTTCACCTCTTCGTCTGTTGGCCGCCGCGGCGCCCCGCTCGGCTGCTCTCACGGGACGGAGGTGCGGGCACAACGGAACCCCAGATAGTCGTAGCCGATGCCGGGATTGAGGCCGTCGCGGTCGGCCACGCGGGCGTACCTGGGGCTGAAGGTCCAAGTGCCGCCCCGGAGCACCCGGCCCCGGTCGTCGCCCAAAGCAGGCCCCGTCGGGTTAAGCTCGGGAGAAGTCGCATAGTAGCTCAATGAATAGGAATCCCAGCACCACTCCCACATGTTCCCTGCCACGTCATAGAGACCATATGCGTTCGGTGGGAACGACCCAACGGGCGAGGAGTAGGGCGTGACACCGTCGTTGTAGGTCGGGTGATACCCGCTGGTCGGACTCACGTCGTAGCTGTAGCTTGTGGATTCGTAGTTCGCCTCGCTGTGCGTGATCGTGTCCCCCCACGGAAACCGCTTCCCGCGCAGCCCTCCCCGCGCCGCCTTCTCCCACTCCGCCTCCGTCGGCAACCGATAACCGTTGGCCAAGAAATTGCAGTCCGGATCGGATGTCCCCGTCCTCATCACCACACCGTCCAACGTATAGCACGGCGTCAAACCTTCCTTCTGGCTCCGCGCATTGCTCCACTTGACTGCTTCATGCCACGTGACGTTGTAAACCGGATGATTCGATACCTTGCCGCTCGCGCTGCCCGTATTGATGTCATATCCGTGCGTCCCGGCCCACGACGCCACCTCATCCCACAGCGCCTTGCTCACCTCATACTTGTCCATGTAAAACTCACGCACACTCACCGTATGCACCGGCAACTCGTCGGTATCGCCATCATTTGATGCCGACAGCGCATTGCCCATCTCGAAACTCCCCGACGCAATCAACGCCATGTTGGTGGGCGTGGCACTAGTCGTGGCAATGCGCATCCGATAGAAGGCCTGAGGGGACTCCGGCATGTTTGTCACGACGGTCTGAATCGTCTGCCAGCCGGTGAGCCCGTCGGTGGACACATCGAGGGACAACACCACGTCGGTCTGGGCGTGGACGGTGGATGGCATCACCGAGGCCAAGAGCGCCACGACGCCAAGCAGGCGGAGAATCGTCTTCATGCCCAAGAACCCTTTCCCTCGCCTGTCATTCCAGCAATCAAAATCGGTCCGCCGGCAGCGACCTTCACGGCATCGATCCAAGCAAGAAGCTGCCCGGACTCGGGACGCTGGTGGCTCGTGCCACCAATAAGGTAATTCGCGTCTAGGCAAATCACTACGCTCTCCACGTCTCGCGGTCTTGGTAGACTTCGGCGATTCGCGCCGTGGCACCCGCGCCGTTGCTTCTCCGGCCAGAGGCTAGCAGTTCTTTCAGCTTGGCCGCCGCATTGGCATAACCGTCTTCCGCCGCCTCAAGCGTGGCAGCTACCTTCACTCTGGATGAGCGCATGTCAGCGGGAAGAGGCAGATGGAGGGTTCCATCCACATCGGGCTCCAAGATGGCGGTGATCGTGCTCAGCGAGGGATAATAGCGCACCGGGCTTCGTATCGCAAATGGGGATTCGGTGCTGCAGCCTCTGGATAACATTCTGACATTCTTAAGAATCTTGGAGCGTCAGCCTGCGCATGCGCCAGCATGGATACCGCAAAGCTGGATTTGTCCATCAGGCGACATTTCGACATTTTGCCAAATGTTGAAGTGTCAGCCTTGGGGTTTGGGGCGGCGGGATTTTTCCTGGGTTTAAGGGGAGCTCCGGCGTGTTGCGGGGAAAACGGGTCGGACAAACGCGGAGCGGGTGCTGGGAGCATGGAGCGGGCCGGGAGTGCTGCCAGATGCGGATGACTTTTCATCCCCTGCCCCGGAGCTGGCGGGTGATGCGCAAAGAAAGATAGCCTCGGCGGTCGGTCAGATTCGTCCGGCTTCGCGCTCGATACGGAGAAACTCACCGGGCCTCTGGATGAGCAGGTCATAGACAGTCTGCCCGAGAAGGGAACCGAAGTCGCGGCGGTCGAGGGTGAGCAGGACATCGGCGCAAGCCAGTGCGGTGCAAAGGACAGGCTTGTCCTTCGACACATTGAAAACCAGAGGCCAGTCGAAGGTTAGCACGTCATCCTCGACGATGGCTTTTCTGCGCAGAGCCAACCAGGCATCCACTGCAGCACGCGGCTTATCGGCAAGGTTGTCCTGCACCTCGCGCAGCACCCATGGTG
>JBAXCT010000097.1:0-7575 GCA_037141375.1 Chthoniobacterales bacterium
CGCTAGGGGGCTGCCACCTTCGCCTAGCTGTGCCATTCACACGGTTAGTTCAGTAATGTCGTTCTTCGATTTCAAGCCGGTTCGGGAAAGGCGGTTGCTTCGCCCGTGCGGAGGGCACGCGGCGAGCGACCGGTTCGTTGTTTAATGAGACGCCATATTGGGTTATTGGGATGGCTCGGTTTTCATGGTCTTAGGTCTCGTTATGGACGATGGAAAAAGGTACGAAAAACGTCGGCTGCCTCTTGAGAATTCAGCACATCGTTAAAAGAGCACACATGCACGCGGGAGCAGCCTCCATCCAGGATGGCTTGAATCTCGTCCGTCAGGCGCTGGCCGGACTTCACCGGCCACTGGTCTGGCAGGTTGAAATAGCCGATCAATGCAGCGCCGGTCGGCCGGTCATGATACTGCTTTGCCTTCTGCGAAATGACACGGGAGTAGTTGGTGATTTTCTCCGTGCTCCAGAATGGTTCAAAAAACCATGCAGCCGTTTGAGCGCATACATCCAGATCCAGGCGGTTGCCGTAGAGCGGCTCAGGCAGGTAGACCGGATAGACATGTGAGATGACCCGGGCATCGGGTTTGACCTCGCGAATATAGGCTGAGAGCCGATTATTGAAGTTTACTAAAGTCTCAAGGGAAAACGGGTTGAGCGCTTCTTCCGAAGAAAGCTCGGGATGTTGTTTTTCGAAGGCGGCCAGTTGCGTCTTTGACGTTTGACAATAACAACATCTGTAATTGCAGTATCCCATATAGTCGAGCGCCACGCCTTTGACGCCGGGAATGCTTAATATCCCGTCGATCCTTTTCTTGAAGGCCTCGATCACACGCGGATCGTGGAAGCATATCAATGGTCCTTCCAGCACCTCGATTTCGTTTACGGGTTCGCCGCCACACTGGTAGCGTGACCTGCCGTGTGTCTTGTCCGCTTGAATCCTCTTCAGCGCCTCCTGCTCCGCCGGACTCATGACCTGCAATGGCAGATCAGTGTTGGGGAACGCATTCCCCCACGCTCCAAAGTCGTTGAGACACAGCCATGCGTAGATGTCGATTCCGTGCTGTTTTCCGAGTTCAATGAACTTTGTAAAGTTAGCAGTGTCTTCGGGATATACGACAAGCTCCGAAAATCCGATTTCCGCTGCCTTGGGAACGACCTCTTCGGCCTTGCCGCCTCCCCAGCCGGTAAGGATGCGGTGTTCAGCATCAACCGGCTTCAATCCGGTAGGAATGCTTGATATCCTTGGAGAGGGAGATTGGCCCATTGCTACGGAGATACAAAGCGAGAAAACCACAACAGATATGAGAGTGCATGGATTCATGGACTGTTCCTTTCCGCAGTTTATCGGCATGACACCGCCTCTCAGGTTGATGCAATCGATAGCTCTCCGGGTTTTTTCGATTGCCCACATCTGCGTCGCCGTGACTGGGACGGTGGATCGTCTGCATTTTCTGTTAAATGAAAGATACCCATGCGCAACGTTCTCCTTGTATTGTCGCGTCAAGTGAAAGTCAGGGAGCCGTGACCTTCAGGCGAAGGAACCGGCGCGGCGTCGAACCGTTCGCCGTGCCATCACGCACCGTGATCGTCCGCACGCCGTTGGAGACAGTCGAGGACACCTCGACGAGGCCGCTGCCCGACCAGGAGGCGAGATCGCCGCAGGCTTCAGGCACGTAGGTCACACCTCCGGGAGCGGGCTCCGGGCGGGCGTAGGTGAGGGTGAGATACGTGGACCCGTTGACCGTGGTCGTTCCGGTGGTCAGGCGTCCCTGATAGCCGCTCACTTGCGGATTAATGCCGAGCGCGTATTTCATAAGGTTTCTAATGCCGTCTCCCGCGAGAATGGCATTCGGCGATCCGTTGCCCGTGCCGTCGGTCGGAAGGCTGTAGGAGGCGAACCACGCAGCGATGCCGGTGAGCGGGCCGTTGGGGGCAAGTCTAACAGTAATTGAGGGAGAGGCGTCGCCGAGGGCGTTAAATGCCACCACCCGATACAGGTGGTCGCCAGCAAGCCCGGGAATGGCTGAGGTGGTCAGCGAGGTTGCGTTGGCTGAGAGTGTGGCGATGGGGGAGTAGCTGGCCCCGCCATTCGTGCTCACTTCCACGCGGAATCCGGTTTCGTTGGTCGAGGTGTCCGTCCAACTCAACGCCACCGTTCCGCCGGAAGGAACGGTTCCTGCGAGATTGGTGGCGCGGGTCGGTGCGAGATTGAGCAGAGTCAGGCTGAGCTTGGGCGGCGCATAAGAGGGATTCTCGCGGGTGGCGAGAAAAACCTCGGGAGTGCCGTTGTAATTGATGGCATTGAGGTAAAAATCCAGAGAGTTCGCTCCGCCACCGAGTTGGGTTGTGAGATTGGTGAGGATGCGGCTTAAATCTGCACTCATCAAAGTCCCGGTTGTTATGGGGTAGCCTGTATTTGTTAATGTCATAAATGGGTTTCGTCCAGCAGGCACAGCAGGACGGGTGTTCCATGTGACGGTTGCTTCACTCCAAGACCCCGGCAAGTAGGGCAACAAGATAACATCGCATCCGGCCTGGGTATAGGTTGAGTTTGCAGAATAGGTGGCTTCCATCATAGCAGCCACAACATTCCACGACGGACCAGAGGGTAAACCGCTGATATCAAACCGCAGAATACCATCCGTTTTCACGAGCGTTCCATTTATGGTGAGCGAGTAGAGGGAGAGTGTCGTGGCATTGCTGTAATTGACGTTCGCGTTCGCCAAGTTGCTGATCTGGGCGTCGGCTCCCTGGCCGGTGGCTGTTGTCACAGAGGCGGTGATCCGTTTGACCGTGGCCCCCGCGACCGTGGAACTGTAAGGCGAGTTAAGCACCTGATTATAGGCCCGAATGCGATATTCATAGCCGGTGTCCGGCGCGGTCGTCGTGTCCGTGTAGGACAGGCTCGCGGTCGTGGCAATCTGCGTAAACTGGGCTTCCCCCTCGGCGCGCCGCTCGATGAGGTAGCCCTGGTTGGCGGTGGATGCGTTGCCCCAGGTTAAGCTCACCGTGGCATTGCTCGACCCTGTGAACGTCACACTTGCGGGCGTTGATGGCGGATCGAGCGCGGCAAGGGATGCGGTATTGCTGTAAGCCGAGTTGCCTGTGTTGTTATAGGCTCGCACGCGGTATTCGTAAGCTTGCGTCGGGCTCGCCCCGGGGTCGGTGTAGGTGGTGGCAGGAGTCTGAGCAGAGGCGATTTCCGCGAAGCTGCCTGCGGGAAGCAGGCGGCGCTCGATGCGGACGCCGGAGGCATTGCTCGCGGTATTCACCCAGGTGAGCACTCCTCCGCTGACATTTCTTGCAGCAGCCAGGCTGTTTGGACCAGTCGGAGCCGCGACGCCGGCAAACCCGATCTGGGTGACCGCGGCCCTCTGCAGCCCATACCACTGGGACGCCTGGAAGAATCCATACAGCGCCGTGGCGGGGATCCCCGGCACGCTGGCCGAGCCAAGCACGGTCCACGTGACTCCATCGGGGGAGATCTCTCCGGTGAAAAAGTTGCCTGAACGAGTGATCCGCGCCCAATACGGAACCTGGATCGTGATGGCTGTCGCCGGCATGACCAAGGGCCAAGGGCTGGTTGTCGTCGTGCGGACCCAGAATTGTGCGCCCGAGGTGCCGCCGTTGGAGAAATTCACGGAGACCATATCGCTGTAGTTGTTGGCAACGGTGGAGCGCACCATCAACGCGGCGGTGCTTGTCAATGGCGCATTGATTTTCATCGTCATGACCGTATCGCCCGTGACGCTCTGGTAGGTGAAGCGACCCTCTTCCGACCAGCCTCCGTTCCAGAGGCCGCCCGAGAATGCCGAGGTGAGATCGTTGCCGATCTGTCCGGCCCCGCCGACGTCGAACGCATTCCCTCCCAGGACTTTGGATTGCCAGGGAGCGGTGACTGGCGCGCCCGGGTCTTCCACGAGAACGGCGGCCTGGCTTTGTGACAATTGGGCCCCACCGGTCGGGCTGTTCAGCAGCATGGTAAAATTTTGGAGCGGTTGCGGGCTGGTTTTCAGCAACGCCACCCGGACAGTCTTGAGCGTCTCGCCATCGGCAAAGGTCAGCGTGCCACTGGTCGCGGTATAATCCACTCCGGGCTGGGCGGAATCGGCCGCACCCGACTGGGTGGAGTAGTTCACAGTAACCGTTCCGGTGCTGCCGCCGAAGCGCCTGACCGCCACATCCGCGTAGCCGGAGGGCAGGCTCGCATGGAAGGCATCCTGATCGAACTTGATTGATCCGGTGTAGCCGCTCAAGGCGACCTCGTTTGAAGGCAGGGAATTTCCCGCGCTGCCCAGGGTGACCACACGGTAGTAGAACGTGGCTCCGGGCGTGAGGGGTCCGACGTCGGTGTAGGACGTGCTGTTCGCCGAAAGCGTGGCCAGCATGCTGAAGCTGCCTGTGGGAGTGGTGCGGCGTTCAACGCGGTAGCCGGTCTCGCCGCTGGCGTTATCCGCCCACGTCAGGCTGATGGCTGTGGAGTTCGGCGCACTGACCTGCAAATTGGTGGGCGCGGGAGGAATCGAGGTTCCTGCGCTGCTGGCCGTAATGGTGGCAAAGCTGGCGGTGCTGGGGTTCTGGAACGTGCCTGCGGGAGTGGTTTCCTTTTTGATCGTTTTGACCAGGTAGGTATAGGCCGTTCCGACGGTGCCGGTGGAATCGGTGTAGGTGGTCGGAGTAATCGGCGAGGCGGTGAGTTTGGTGAATGGGCCCGTGGGGCAACCAAAGTGGATCCCTTTGATAGGAAAGGATAAGGTCGTGGGTGGTTTTTTTGAATTTGCGTCGCGCCCACTTTTCGGCGGCCTGAGAAATTACCCCGATCAGCGTGGCCACTCGGTCGGTTTCCGCAACCGGCCAAGAACTTCGGTTGATGGCCTGTTGAGCGCGAACCACGCTGATCAAGGGATTCATGGGGGCCTCCTCAAACCTTAGCCGATGGCCTGGACACAATCGGCGTGACGAAGATCGCTGGCCGGGCCAAACCGTGGGGCCAAACCGATGGCGACCACCGCCAGGGTCGCGCCCGCCGCCCCGGCTCCAACGGTTACCACCGCCCGAACATAGCGATAGCCCGAGTTTCGGGTGAGGTGCTCTTGGGAGACACCGATGGCGGCTTGGCGATTGTCCTCGGTGGAGGCAATGGCGATGATGGCCCGACCGGGAAGGTCTTGGATCCCTGTGCCCACCGTGTCCTTGGATTCGGCGAGGCGCATATCCACGGTGGTGTCGGTGGCCCCGGCCATCAGCACAAAAAGCGCGGAGCGAAAGCGGCTAAGGTCCACCCAGTCGCTGGCGATGGTGGTGTTATTAAGGGGCTGGGGGTCGACAGCCCCCGCGAACGCGGCCAAGTCATGCGAACGAATCGTCATCATTTCCTCCTTTGGAATTCTTTCATGAGTTTGTAATGGAAACGATCAATTCAACCACACATAGGGACTCACGGCGGTGATGGTGTCCGCCAATATCAGGGAACTTTTCATCCAGGGCTGACCATCCACCCGAACCGTGAACCGCCACGCCGATTGATTCGTCGTGAAGGCGATATGTTCGGAGAAGGCAATCTCCACCTGCCGGCGATCGCCGATGAGATAGTGCTCGAAATTGACCAGACAGACATCCCTCGCGGTTCCCAAAGCGGGGAGTTTTTCGCTAGTAAGGACCGGCAGGCCAAGAAGCATCATTCGGGGTTTGTCGCCGAAGTTGGCCATGAAAAGGTTGTTGCCGCCCAAATCGCTCATGGCGATCAATTTTTCGATCACCGTAGGATGGATCACCCAGGCCAACCGGTCGGGGCCATAGCCGGGCAAAAACCGCGAGAGCATTTTGGTCGCATCGGTAAACCCAAAGGACGAAGCGGAGGCCCGATTGACGGAAACCGCCGCGGCATTTCCGCTGGCGACGGCGCCAAGGGGTTTGCCCACACCATCCCCCCGGAGAAAGGCATAGTCCTCGTGCCGGGCAATCGCGGCGCCAAACAGGGCCGCCAAAAGCGCCTCGACCCCCATCGGGGAATCTTCGAGAATGGTATTGGAAACCTTGGAATAGCCGGACAGTTCATGGGCCACCATCTCGATCTGCCGAAAGGTCGGTTCGGTCTGGTTGAGAGGCCCCCCTTCCTCGGTCCACCTAGCCACCAGCCCGGCAAAAAGAGCCGAATCGCCCGAGGCCGGGGTGCCAAAGGAGTCAAGCACCGGCACATGAACCGACCGGCTTGCCATGGGTATCACGGTCGCCCTTGGACGCACCACGGCCCGTTCACTCGACATGGCATAGAGCCTTGGCAAAAACTCCTCGGGAACGAGGTAGCCGCCCTGGGCGCCGGACGACCCGGTTAAAGACGCTTTTATCGATCCGTATTTTCGTTCAATGGAGGCTTCATCCCCGCGCCGTATTTCAAAAAGCCAATCGCCAAGGGTCCGATCACGGCGGTTGGTGTCGGATTCGCCCGCGTCGCCAAATAGGCGTTGCACGGCCCCTTTTCTGGAGAGGTTTTTGGTGCGCGCCGCCTCGTCAATCCGCCGGTCCATCTCGCGTTCCAGCCGCCCGAGATATTCGGTCGACTCGACCACCGGCACCGTCGACATTGCCAATTCCGTTTCCTCGATCATTACCTAGCCCTCCACCAAAAAGCATCCTTTGGCCTACCCCATTGGCGACCATGTCTTCGAGCTTAGCCCGGACTGGAACCGTGGTGCAGACGAATGCCCCGGAGAATTTCAGCTTTTCGCAAGATCCGTTCCGTTCGCGATCTTTTGAGATCGGAGTAGGCATCGTCAAGGACGATGGCGCCGGGATTAGTATCGTCAAGGACGATGGCACCGGGATTGGCGGGCATCCAACAGACCGCGTATTCCAGCAAAAGCCACTTGTCAATCACGCGCCTGGCACCGGCCCAGCCTGATCGTCTCTCCTCGGCAAGGGGCGGGCGCTCGGACAACACGACAAAGCCGACCGACTTGCCCACGGCCAAACCGGATCGAACCAGACCCAGGGCCACATCGGGAATCCAATCCCGGCCGGGGGGATGATCCTCTGGTTTTTTTGGATAATGCGTTGCCGCCACAATGCCCCGAATTCCGTCCCGAACACGCAACTTGCGCCAGAGGGAACGGCCCACCGGGGCTTGGCTATAATCGTGATTTAGGGTGACTATCGGGTTGGCGGCAAAGACCGATTCGTCCATCCCCGTGGCAAGGAGAACATCCCCCTGGAGGTCGACGATTTCGGTGCTGATCCACGAAAGGTCTACCCTTGAGGGAGACCCTGTAACCGCCAGGGAACTCGGGCCAGAAACCACCGACCGGCGGATCAGTTCGGGCTGATTTAGGCCAAATCGGTTTGCCAATAGGATTTGGGTTCGTTCGTCGAGAAGAGACGCGTTGTTGCGGACATGATCCATGCCAACCTCCGGAAAAGGGGATTTCCGTGAGGCTAATCGATTCTTTCACGCGGGTGCAGAGAGGTTGGTGGGCCCGCGCGGTTTGTCATCCGGCGCCGGATGGGCCGACACTTTCCCTACTTGATTGTGCCAAATCCTGTTTGAACAACCCCATGGACGGTGGGCCCATCTCCTAGGC
>JBAXCT010000098.1:0-7562 GCA_037141375.1 Chthoniobacterales bacterium
GGCGCGAGGAGCGCTTCCGCGAAAAATTTCCCGGCCGCGCCGAGATGATCGCCTACGCCGAAGTTCACGGAATCCCGGTTCCCGTCACGGCGAAAAAGCCTTACTCGATGGACCGGAATCTTCTCCACATCAGCTACGAGAGCGGGATCCTTGAGGATCCTTGGTTCGACGCCAGCGATGAGGAGAACAAGGACATGTTCCGCCTCAGCGTCTCCCCGGAGGATGCGCCGGATGCGGCGGAGTTGGTGACGCTGCGTTTCGAACAAGGCAATTGCGTCGGTGTTGCTTGCTCCGGCCTCGACGGGATGCTCGCGGCACTCGGCCATCGGGGCGATGGCAAATTGCTCAGTCCTTATTGGGTGATGAGGGTTCTCAACAAGCTTGGCGGAAAGCACGGTATCGGTCGTGTCGACATGGTGGAGAACCGCTTTGTCGGCATGAAAAGCCGCGGGGTTTACGAAACCCCGGGTGGTGCCATTCTGCATTTTGCCCACCGCCAGATGGAGTCGCTCACCATGGACCGCGAAGCCATGCATCTGCGCGACTCGCTCATCCCGCACTACAGCACCCTGGTCTACAACGGATTCTGGTTCGCCCCCGAACGCCGCGCCCTGCAGGCGCTGGTCGAGGAGACGCAGAAGAGCGTGACCGGCGAAGTGCGGGTGAAACTTTACAAGGGAAATGTCATCGCCGCTGGGAGGCGCAGTCCACTCAGTCTTTACAACCCGCACATGGCCACGATGGAGGCTGATCCCACGCAGGCCTACAACCAATCCGATGCCACGGGGTTCATTCGCCTGAATGCGCTGCGACTCAAGGTCGCGGCCGCGGTATCGCCCGTCGGCACGATCAAATAAGCGCCACCAGAAACACAATCCCGACCGTCAAAAGGACCACGATGAACAGAGCGAGAAGCACGACAAATATCGGGGACTGATTTCCCGGGGAGGGCACCTTCGGCACATCTCTCCTTCCGAGGGCGCTCAAGCCGCATTTCGCACTGGGTATCATCGGTGTATCGGGCCGCGGTCTTATTTTGCCGGGCTCTGCCTCGGGCCTCGAGCGGTTCGTGGGCGCCGAGAACTCCGTCAGCGGGCGCCACTCTATCATTCCCTCGTACCAAAAAACCGTATCCTCCTCGAACCACGAGGTGCGTATGCCATCACACACCTCACTGCCTGTTGCGGGTCCATAGACTTCACCTCCCCACGAGAGATAAACAGCAGCATTTCCAGATCGGCGACTGCGATTAGCTTCGGGGAGCATGAAAATCGGCGGGGCGATGCGCGGCCCGGCGGGGGTTTTCGATGGTTGCGGATCTTTCATCGAGCGACTTATTTCACACTGGATCGATTCGGTTGATCGGGTGCACCACCGCTTTTAGATCTCGAAGCCGCCGATTTCTTGGCGAGCCCGCGCTGATCCAGTTTCGGTCCCCGTGCCAAGATCCAAAGACACTTCCGGTTCGGATGCCCGGCCATAGCCCAACCATAAGAGGGAGCAGCAATGGCCATTTCATGAATAATAACGATGAAGCGGCGCGCCTTGGCTTGCCAGTTCAAATGTCATTCTAGCCCGGTGGTCGCGAGAGTTTCCAGCGGAGGTAAAGGACGCAGCCCAGCAGCACAAAAGCCAGAGCGATGAATGCGCCGCGCCAGGGGAAGTGCCATGGGGGTTGGGTGCCGATGGCAAACTCGGCGGTGGGCGCCAAGTCTTTGCCACCCTCAACCGGGACAATGCGCCAGTAGGTGCGGGTTCCAGGGCTGAGCCCGTTGATACGCGCTTCGGCGCGTGTGTATTCCTTGTCTTGGGATCGCGCCGAACCGATCTGCACCGAAGCTTCACCGCTCAGATGTTTCTCCGTTGCGAATTCGTTTTGCAGAATTTTTCCCGTCTGCGGATCAACGGAGAACCTCCAGACGCGGCGCTCGATGCGGTAATTGGTGACCGATGGATTGGGTGCGAGATAGATGGCAAGACTTGCGGTTGTGCGGGTAGAACTCACGGGCTCGGTGCCGAGAATTGGCGTTCGGGGTGCGCTCAGTGCTTTAGTTGGCAAGGGGGAGGTAGTCTCCACTTGCGGAGCGGCCAGAAGCGAGGGCCCTGCGGCATCGAGAATGAAAGTCTCGCTGACTTGTTCGAAATCCTTATTCGTGCCACGCCGCGCCTCGAGAAACCACCGCGATGCCCTGTCGGCCGCATCGCCGGGTGAAATCTCCAGCCGGACCAACTCTCCCCCGCTGTCTTCGGGGAACGGATCACCTGGGCGCCTGATGGGCTTGTTGAGTAATCCGGATAAAAAATTAATAGCCCGATGCGGCAGGCCTGTTAACCACGACCACCAGCCCTGCGTCTCGGCGGTTTCGGGCGGGTATGGTCCGGGTTGGCCATCGCGAACGACCCTTAGTCGAGGGCCGGAGAAAGCTTGCGAATTGGTACTCCATGCCACGAGCGTGCCACCGCCTTCCGTTTGTTCGGCCTTGATGTCCGTATTCAAAACCCACGGCCACGGTTTTGCGGTCGGCGTGGGTGTGGGGAAAGGGGGTGTCGGTGCTGCGGGCGGCCTTGGCGGCGGGTCGAACATCACGGGAATCCTCAGCGCCGGACGGTCGGAGACTTCCACCACGATATCCGATAGCGTCGTCTGTCCCCGTATCGTGTCGAGAGACAACCTGACCTCCTTAGTTTCGCCCGGGCCGACCGAAAATGCTTCAGCCCGCTCTTCGGATCGGAGACCCGGCGGCAACCCGAGAACGAAGCGTCCTTCCATACCCCCAAAGTTGTCCATGATGAGCGTGGCTTTGCGATTTTTTCCGAAGTTGATCGTTGGTGTCCTTGTCTCGAGGCGCGCCGGTATGGCCGGCACGTGAAAGTCCAGTTTCTCGCTGTGCAGCGCGTTGGAGAAGACAACAGCGATTTCAAAAGCCCCGCCTTTTTTTTTCGGCGGCACGTTGATTTCTACTTCCTGCGAGCGGCCCGGCGGAAGGGAGGAGATCGTGGGTTTCACCACAACCGAGTCTCGCGGTTCGGCAGAAGCCTGCACCATCTGCGTCTGCGAGGAATGATTGACGAGCGTGATTATGGCTCGGCGTGCGTGCTGCTCCTGCAACTGCAGTTGCCCGTCATCCGCGCGCGCAGTGAAGGGCGCAGTAGCTTCTCCGCGTAACTCTATGCCGACTCCGGATCCCTCGATTTTGAGGGCTCTCTTCTGTGCCGACGAACCGACTGACTGAGGGAAAAATTGCACAGTAACATTGGTTGCTTGGCCGCGGCCGAGCGTAAACTGGCTGCCCTTCCCGACGGAGAAAGGTGCTTGCGCTTCGAGTGTTCCGCGCAGAACGCCGCCCCCCGCGTTGGCCAAACGTATCACCTTGCGCGCACTTTCCCCCGCCACGGCCTGCAAGTTTACCACCGGCGGGGCATCCAGCTGCGGCACGGCATCGGTGATGGCAATCTTCACTTTGATCGCGCGGCTGACGCCGCCGCCGAGGCTCGCCTTCGCCTTGAAAGTGAACACATCCTCCGTGGAGACCTCATCGTCACCATGCGTGTAAACGACCGAGGCGAATCCTTGGCGGTTATCATCGGCCTGTTGGAAGTCCGATAGTCGACCATGCTCCGGCCCGGAGACGACCTCGTAAACCAGCGGCCTCCCGTTTCCCTCGTAAGCCTTCAAGGTTATGCTCGCTGCGGTGCCCCGACGCACCTCAATTTTGCAATCGTCCCCGACGGGAGGCTTTTTCATCTCCGGACGGGCGGCCGTCGCGCCCTCCGCCGCCATCGCCGCGGAGAGGATCAGGAGTAACCGGATTATCCAACGCACCTAGGCAACAAACCAAATGGGGCGGCAAATGACGAGAGGAACCATGATCGACCGCCTAGTGTCTGGCTCTTTTTGCGACGGACCCGGCCCCGGCGGCCGAATAATGCATGCTTTGTCCGGATGATTCTGGCTAACTTCAAATCTCATGTGCCGGTTTCTTTTTCATGTTCTGCCGATCGCTGTCTTGGCTCTCTCGACAGCGATCGCCGGAGAACCGGGGGCCGCGCCAGGCCCCCGGCCCTTGTCCGAATTGATCGTCCTGCAAGAGCCTCCCAAAGTTGTTCCGCGCGTGCTCGAAAGTTCCACGCCAGAAAAAACCAGCATCACCATTTCTCTCGGCCGCCAGCGTGCATGTCTGCTCGTGGGGGATGAGGTGGCTATCGACAGTCCCGTCTCTTCGGGCAAGCCGCGGGGGATGACGCCGAAGGGCGACTTCACGATTTTGGAAAAAACCTCCGCGCATTCCACGAGATTTTACGGGGACTTTGTCGATCCGACCGGTAACCCGTTAAGATTGGGGGTCAGTACCCGCATCGATCCTGCACCCAGCGGCACCACCTTCCGCGAGATGCCCGTGCAGTATTATCTGCGGTTGAATGATGCGGGACTCGCCTTGTATGCGGGGCCTTTGCCGGGCTATCCAGCGGCTGACACGGCCGTACGTCTACCCACCGACATCGCACCGTTGTTTTTCCAGCGCGTCAAGGTTGGTACGCCGGTGAAGATCGCAGACTGAGCGCCCTATTTCCCGATGTGGCGCAGCGGCGTTCCCGCGAGGAGTTTTTGTTCGATGGATTCCAGCGAGACGCCCTTGGTTTCCGGAACGAAAAACACGAAGAAAGCCAAGAACACGGCGCTGAGCGCACCAAAGAGCAGGAAAGTGTTCCCCGGTCCGAGCCCGTTGAGCATGGTGAGGAAGGTCATCCCGACAACCGCATTGGCCGCCCAGTTGGTCACCGTGCTGCACGTGATGCCGAAATCACGCCCGGCCAGCGGATAAATTTCCGAGCAGATGATCCAGATGATCGGGCCCGCGCTCATGGCGAAGCCGACGATGAAAACGATGAGCGCGGCGAGCGCCAGATAGCTGAGCAGCATGTCGGGGGTACCTGCGCCGAGCCCGAGATGGAACAGGGCGCCCAGCGAGAGCATGCCCCCGCCCATCACGGTGAAGCCAGTATACATGATGGGTTTGCGACCCAAACGGTCAACAAAGCCGATGGCGATGAAGGTAGCCAGAACATTGACCGTGCCGACCAGCACCGTGCCCCACAATTGTCCGGCGGTCGTGACGAATCCCGCCTGCTGCAGGATGTTCGGGGAGTAATACATGACGACATTGATACCGGTAAACTGCTGGATCATCTGGAGCGAGACCCCGAGGAAAACAGCGCGCCGGAAGTTGCTGTTATGCCGGAACAAGTCCGCGCCGCTTTGCCGGACCTGCATTCCCGCCTGGATGGCCTCGAGCTCGTTGTCCGCCTCCGCCTCGCTGGCACTCAATCTCTGCAGCACGCGGCGGGCTTGGTCGTTGCGGTTTTTCAAGACCAGCCAGCGGGGGCTTTCCGGCAACAAGAGCATGCCGACAAACATGAGCAGCGCCGGCAGGGAAATCACGCCAAGCATCCAGCGCCAAGGTGCATCGAGGTAAAGCTCCATCACCATCTGTCCCCGTCCGCCCGCCAGCGAACTCAGGGAGTTGCTGACCTGGGCCGCGATCGGTTCAAGGTGGGCGTAGCTGGTAAAATAGGTGTCGCTGAGAAAGGCCACGACAATGCCGATGGTAATCATCAGCTGGTAAAGAGAGATGAGGGCTCCGCGCACGGCCTGCGGCGCGATCTCCGACAAATAAAGGGGGCACACGAACGAAGCCATGCCCACCGCAATGCCGAGAAAGAATCTTGCGCCAAGCAGAAAATTGGCGCTGGGTGAAAAAGCGCAGAGCACGGCACCCGAAGCGAAGAGCAGCGCGCTGATCAGCAGGGTGCCGCGACGACCGAGGCGCATGGAAAAGAAACCGCTGATGAGAACGCCCAAGACAGCCCCCCAGAGCAGCGCGCTGACGATGTTCTCGAGCTGGGTGTCGTCGATGCCGAAATCTTTTTTGATCAGCCCGTTCGCGCCCGAAATCACGCCGACATCAAGTCCGAAGAGCAGTCCGGCCAAGCCAGCGGTCAGTCCGACGAAGTAGACAATGGGTCTGATTTTGCCGGTGGATGCCATAGTCAGTTCATTCCTGAGTAAGGGGAGTTTAAGCTCCAGTCGTTTATGATCAGATCGCGGTGCCGTCAGAAATAATAGAATTCTTGGGCACAATGACCACACCGTCGCGGATGAAATAATTTTCTCCGTCTTGATCGCGGGGTTTGCCTTCGGGGCTGATGACGACGCCGTCGCCGATGCGCGCGTTTTTATCGACGATAGCGTCCTTGATCCTTGTGTTACGTCCGATTCCCAGGGGCGGCGCACCGGGTGGTCGCGCCGACTCCGCCTCGTAAAAATCCGCTCCCATCATCACCACATTCTGCAGCACCGCGCCGGACTCGATGATGCTGCGGATACCGACGAGGCAGCGGTCGAGTGTCGCGTCGGTGATGATGCAACCGTCGGAGACCACCGCGCGTTTGACGGTGGCGCCGTTGATTTTGCTGGCGGGGAGGAAGCGTGGCCGGGAGTAAACGGTCGCGCCTGGCTTGTAGAAACTGAAGGCCGGTTCCAGTTCGGCCAGGGCGAGGTTCGCCTCGAAAAACGAGTGGATGGTTCCGATATCCTCCCAATACCCTTGGAAGACATGGGCCTGCACACGGAATTTCTCAATCGCGGCGGGGATCACATTTTTTCCGAAGTCCTCGAAGTCGTTATCCAGGCATCGCTCCAGCGCCGAGCGCTTGAAAAGATAGATACCCATCGAGGCCTGGTAGCGCTCCGCGTTCGCAGGCAGCCCCAGTTCCCCGAGTAGCGAGCCCGGGATGCGCAGGCTGTCGAGGATCGATGCCTCCTTGGGCTTTTCCACGAAGCGCGTGATCCGGCGCCCCGCGTCGGTTTGCATGATGCCGAATTCCCCGGCCGCCTCGCGCATCACGGGCAGCGTGGCGATGGTTATGTCGGCTCCCGAGGCGAGATGGTCGGCCATGAGCTCTCGGAAATCCATCTGGTAGAGCTGGTCGCCGCTGAGGATGAGATAATACTCCCACGGCCGCTCGAGGAAGTAGCGCAGGTTTTGCCTCACCGCGTCGGCCGTACCCTGATACCATCCCGCGCCAGTAGGCGTCTGCTGCGCGGCGAGGATCTCGACGAAGCTGCCCGCACTGAAGATGTCGAATTTGTAAGTCCGGCTGATGTGCTGGTGCAGTGAGGCGCTGTTGAACTGCGTGAGCAGGTAGATATCGCGCACGCCGGCGTTGAGGCAGTTGCTGATCGGAATATCGACCAGCCGGTATTTTCCACCGAGCGGCACCGCCGGTTTCGAGCGGTCTTTGGTCAGGGGAAAAAGCCGTTTGCCCGCACCGCCGCCCATGATGATCCCCAGAGAGTGCGCCAAGGCGGCTTCGGCTTGCAGGTGGTTGTTTTGCGTCATCTTATGCGATGGGTCGCACAAGCAGGCTCCCATCTCGTATCCCTATTTGTGCCCCCGCGTGAGGGTTGTTGCAAGCTGTCCGTTCTTGTCGCAACATGGAGGACATCTATGTGTGGAATTGTCGGATACATCGGGCCGGCCGAGGTGGCGCCCATCTTGTTG
>JBAXCT010000099.1:0-7465 GCA_037141375.1 Chthoniobacterales bacterium
ACCGGACAACTCATGTGGTCCGAAGAATTCTTCGGACCACATGAGTTGTCCGGTCGCTCCATCATGCAGGCGTGCCACAATCGAGAAACATCCGTCTTCACTCCGCGCGTCGCCAGAGAGCACGTAAGCAGCACCATCCCGGCGTGCGGCGAGGCGCACACTCTCGCTATCGAGCAGGGCCACGGCCGGTTCCGGGGCAATGAAGACGGCCAGTTGGTGCCTGCGGAGCAACTCATCAGCCAGGCGTGCGCGAATGGGCGGCTGCAGCGCTTCGAGCGGCGCATTCGCCAAACGGAAGGAGGCTATGGTCAAGGCGCCAGCGGAGAGGGCAGGGCTGCTTGCCCTGGTCTGGCGGCGAGCGAAATGCGGATAGTAGTGGCCCTTGGGCAGCGCGATCACGATTTCATCGGTGCGGCCTGACTTGAAATAGTATGTCTCAAGGTCGCGGCGCAGTCTGCCCGCCTCAATGCGAACAATCGGATCCTTAGCCGATCTGAAGTCCTCGCCGCGCAGGAATATTTTTTTTGCAATCACCTTCCCGACCATTTCGTGGCGGCGGCCCTCCAAGGCGGCCTCAACAACAAAGCGAAGAAATCTCCGATTGCGATCGCTGGCGAGAAAATCGGGACTCGCAATGACCCGCTCAAGCGCCGCCCGCACAGCTTGACCCAAGGCCGTGGGAAACGCCGTGTGAAGACGGTCAGAAGCGATATCGAGCGGCGTAGGCGCTGCTTTTGATTCGAGAGAATCTTGCATGTCACAAGTTTGTGACAATTGCTATATTCGTGGCAATTATTTTTCGCCGGTCGGGAAGAAAATCCGGACCATGCCGGCGGATGCCCGTGCGATCTCAGTTGGTGAGAGGCGGACCGAGTTCGACGGTGAAAACATGATCCCCCGCCCCGTGCTGCCAGAAACCGTCGCTCGCCGGATCCGCGTAGGAGGCAGGGTCGACCGCTCCACTCGGCAGGCGGAATTCCGCAGTGAGCGTGAAGCGATCCGCCCCCAGCACTTTGTATCCGTAGGGACGCCCCGAAACCTGATCGTTCTTGTTTTTGATGAAAGTTTGCGGATCGGTATCGCATTCGGCCAGCGACGAGGGCAGTCGCTTCTGCCTCTCGTAGAAATTGCGCACGCTGTAATGGATAGACCTCAGGTCGCGCAACCGCTGCGCATCCTGCGCTGCGAACCGAGCCTGCATCGGACCGCCCGTCTGCCACACCGCCGCGAGACTGACCGCGAAGACGAGTGCGCAGAGAGCATACGGCAACGCTGGTAGAGCGGGTTGCGCGAGCTCGCGCAGGCCGCGCAACAACCACCACGTCACGCCGCCGGCCAAGGCCGCGATGACTGCGAATTTGAGCACGAAACGCAGGGTGAGATCGCCGCCGAGAAACTGGACCACGAGGGCAATGCCGTCGCCGACCAAAATCAGCGCGGCCACAAAGAGCGCGAGATAGGAGAGCCAGCGGCGGACGGAGTTCATCGCGCGCGCAGGATTGGCGGCGAGGTCGCGCCGCACGCGGCGCAGCGTGAGACCGAAGACGGGGAACGCCACGGCGAGCGAGGCCACTCCATAGCGGAGCGAGGCGGATCCTCCGCCACTCCCCTCACCGGGCAAAGGGAAACGCAAGTTGATGAAATCGAAGAGCAGCGAGCCGAGCGCCGTGACCCAGACCCCGAGCGAAAAGAACATCAGCAGGTGGAGGAAGGCCTCGCGAGGACTGCCCGAGGCACGGCACCGCGGCACCGGGAGCGGCAGCCCGGCATCGACAAAGGCTGAGAGCGCCTCCTCGATCTCCCGCTCGGGCCAGCCCGCCGTGCGGAGCCCTCGCGCAATCTGGTCGCGCGGCACCCCCTTGGCCAGCGCGTCGCGCACAAACTCACGGATCGGTTGCGGATCCATGACGATCAGACCCGGTCCGCCGTGCGCTGGGCTTTGGCCTCCATGCGGACGCGGCTGGTCATTTCGGTGAAATAGGCGCCGATGACCAGAACCTGCGCGGAGTAATACATCCAGAAGAGCAAAATCATGAAGGACGACATCGCCCCGTAGAACGATTCCGCGCTGAGCCAGCCGAGATACAGTCCCATGCCGAGCTTGCCGATGGAAAAGAGCAGCGCGGTGCCGAACGCCCCCAGCCAAACGTAGCGCCACTGCACGCGGGTCTCGGGCAGGAACTTGTAAATGAGCGCGCACACGACGGTGACCATGATGAGCGTGACTCCGAACTCGATCGAGAAAAGGAAGGTGCTGGAGTAGGGCAGCCAGTCAGGCACGTATTTTTTCGTGGCGGCGAGCACGGCGGTAGTGATGAGAGAGATGATGAGGAGCAGACCGACAAAGAGGACGCCGAGGATGGAGATCAGGTAGTGCTCGACCCACTTCCACCATGAGGCCTCGCGCATGTGCGGGACGCGCCAGATGAAGTTCATCGACTCCTTGAGCTGGCGCATGACGCTCGAGGAGGTGTAGAGCAGAACGACGAGGGCGATAGCGGCGGCATAGCCGGAGGTCGCGCGCGCCCGCACGCTGGCCAGCAGGCCCTCGATGGTCCAAGCGGTGTCGGCGCCGAACGTCTCGATAAGTTTGTCCCGCAACTCGCCGCGCGCCGCCTCCTCGCCGAAGAACCAGCCCGCGATCGCCGTGGCGATGAGAAGCAACGGCCCGAGCGAAAACACCGCATAGTAGGTGAGGGCCGCCCCATGCGTCATGCCTCCCTCCATGGCATAGCGGTTGAACGCTTGGCTGAGGATACTCCAATTGCCTTTCCTCCGGCCGGCGGCCGCGGGCGCAGCCGGGTGGGACTCCGTGTTTTCCATCGCGTTCTAATCTAGCTGTTGGCGCGGGGCTGAAAAGTCGGGGTTTCGGTCAGGGCCCTCGCCAGCCGCCGAGGCAGGCCCGGACCCTCGTAAACCAGCGCCGTGTAGATCTGGAGCAGAACCGCTCCCGCCGCCAAGCGATCCCTGGCAGAAGCCGCATCTCCGATGCCTCCCACCCCGATGAGGGGACGAGACGCCACCGCTGCCATCTGCCGCGCCACGGCGCAGGCGCGTTCGCGCAGCAGTCCACCGCTCAGCCCACCCTCTTGATTCAGTTCCGGCGGGACGGAGGAATGGTCGATCGTGGTGTTTGTTGCGATCCAACCGGCAACCCCCTCCTCCTCGCCGCATGCCACGATATCCGCGAGATCCTCCTCGGCCAAGTCGGGCGAAATTTTCACCACCACCGGTTTGCCGGCGCGATTCTCCGCGGAGAGAGCACGCAGGATGACGCGCAGCTGCGCGGTCTGCTGCAAATCGCGCAACCCCGGCGTATTCGGCGAACTCACATTGACCACAAAATAATCCCCGTGCTCACGCAGGAGGCGGAAGCTCCGCGCGTAATCCGCGGCCGCCTCAGACAACGGCGTGACGCGTGATTTACCCAGATTGATCCCGACCGGAACACGCGGCCAGTTCCCCGACGCCTTCCACTGCAACAATCTCGCCGCGATCGCCTCTGCCCCTTGGTTGTTGAAGCCGAGACGGTTGATCAGGGCGCGCTGGCGCGGCAGGCGGAATATGCGCGGTTGCGGATTGCCCGGCTGGGCCAGCGCGGTGACCGAGCCGATCTCGATGTGACCGAAACCGAGCAGCGGCCAAGCCGGCAGGGCCACCGCATTCTTATCCATTCCCGCCGCCAGCCCGATCGCGTTCGGAAAACGCAGTCCGAGGCAATCGACCGGCCTTCCCGACGGCGCGGCCACGTACCGGCCGAAGAGACGTGCCGCAGCGGCGAGGCAACGCATGGAAATGTCGTGGGCCGATTCGGCGGGCAGACCGAAAAGCAAAGGTTGCGCGATGGCTGTGTAGAGACTCATTTTCCGATGCAGAAAGTGCTGAAAATTTTGCCGAGAACTTCCTCCGTATCGACGGCGCCGGTGATCTCGCCGATCGAGGCGAGCGCCGCACGTAGTTCGATCGCGGTCAGCTCCGGCGCGTCGCCCCGCGCGAGCGACTCCCGGGCCGCGGCAAGAAACTCCCCCGCGCGACGCAGGCAGTGCTGGTGACGCGCATTGATCGCGATCAGTTCGTCGCGCTCCGTGGCTGGGGCCAGCTTTGCCCGCGCGATCATCATGTCGACGAGTTCCTCCAGACCCCGGCCGTCGAGGCAGCAAAGAGCGGGCACGCCGGGGGGGCATGGTCCCACGCTCCACAGGTCGATTTTATTGAGCACAAGAATTTCCGTGGCGGCGGCCGTATCTTCCGCGCGCCACGTCGAGGGTTCGACCACGCGCAGCGCAATGTCCGCACGCTGCAGATGCTCCCTCGTGCGCCGCATGCCCTCCTGCTCGAGCGGGTCGGCGGATTCGCGCAGGCCCGCGGTGTCGATCACGCGGAACGGGATGCCGCGCAGGGTGAGATTTTCCTCGATCGTGTCGCGCGTGGTGCCGGGCGTGTCGCTCACCATGGCCCGGTCGTAGCCGAGCAGCAGGTTGAGCAGGCTCGACTTGCCGACGTTCGGCGCGCCATGAATCACCATCCGCACGCCCTCGCGCAGCATGCGCCCCTCGTCCGCCGTGCGCAGAAGGCGATCGACCGACGCAGAAAGCGCGGCGATGCGCGCGAGAAGAACGGCCCCGCTTTCTGCATCGATGCCTTCCTCCGGAAAATCGATGAAAGCCTCGAGATGAGCCAGTGCCTCGAGCGCGGCGGCACGGATCTTTTCCACCTCGCGCCCCAGTCGGCCCGACAATTGCGCGGCCGCCGCCCGGGCCGAGGCCTCGCCGCGCGCCGCGATGAGATCCATGACCGCCTCGGCCTGGGTCAGATCCATCCTCCCATTGAGAAAGGCGCGGCGGGTGAACTCGCCCGGTTCGGCCGGCCGCGCACCCGCGGCCAGAACCAGCTGCAAGACCTCGTTCGCCACGACCACTCCACCGTGCCCGCTGATCTCGACCACATCCTCGCCGGTGTAGCTGCGCGGCGCGCGGAACACGGTGAGCAAGACCTCGTCGACATCCGCGCCGTCGCGCACGATCCTGCCACGGGCCACGCGCCCAGGCGCCATGCTCTCGGCGGCCCGGGCTCCGCGAAATATCCGCTCCGCCACGGACAGCGCATCCGCCCCGCTCACGCGCACCATCGCCACCGCCCCGGCGCCCCACGGGGTGGCCATCGCGGCAATCGTGTCGCCGCCGCCCATCAGGCGATGGTGGCCAGGTTGCCGTGCACAACTTGCCCGGCGCGGTCGAGTTCGCGCAGGGCCGCGATGAAGGCCTCGTTCTGCGGCATGGTGCCCACCGACACGCGGACCCATTCCGGCAAGCCGTAGCTCCCCATGGCCCGCACGATGATCCCATGCTTGAGCAAAGCGTCGAAAATCTTTTTGCCATCGCCCACCCGCAGGAGGACAAAGTTGGCGTAGCTCGGCACGAACTCCAGACCCATGGCGAGAAATTCTGCCTGCAGGTAGTTGCGCCCCTCGTGCGTCACGCGCCGCGTCGCCTCCATGTGCTCATCGTCGCGCAACCCGGCCAGCGCTCCCGCCTGCGCGATGCCGTTGGCATTGAAGGGCTGCCGCGCGCGCTGCAGGACCTCGACGATCTCGGGCGCGGCGATGCCATAGCCGATGCGGAGATTGGCCAGCCCCTGGATCTTGGAAAAGGTCCGCAGCACGATGACATTGCGGCCCGCCTTGACGTATTTGAGCACGTCCGGCGCCTCATCGAGAAATTCGTAATAGGCTTCGTCGAAAACCACGATGACGTTCTCCGGCACGCGGTCCATGAATCGGTCGATCGCCTCCTGAAAAACCATGGTGCCCGTCGGGTTGTTGGGGTTGGCGATGAAGATCTCCTTCGTGCGCGGCGTGATGGCCGCGAGCATGGCGTCGAGATCGGCCACGAAGTCCGGATCCGGCACATCGATCACTTTGGCCCCGAAGAGTTGGGCCATCAGGCGGTAGACGGCGAAGGAGTGCTTGGCCACGACGACCTCGTCCCCCGGCTGGAGATAGGCGTGCCCGAGAAACTCAATGATTTCGTTGGAGCCGTTGCCGAGGACGACACTGGCCATGGAGACGCCGACTTTTTCCGCGATGGCCTCGCGAAGGTAGTAGCCGCCGCCGTCGGGATAAAAATGCGCGCGCTCGAGGGTGTCGATCATCGCCTGCCGCGCCTTGGGCGAAGGACCGAGCGGGTTCTCATTCGAGGCCAGCTTGATGATTTTCGCCGGGTCCATGCCCAGTTCGCGCGCCACATCCTCGACCGGCTTGCCTGGTTCGTAGGCCACGAGGTCGCGGAGTTGCTGGTTCGCGTATTTCCACATAAGAAGGACAGCTTAGCCGCCATATTCGCGGTTTGCGAGTGCTTCGCGTAGCTGGCAAGATGCCCCCATGCGCATCGCCGTCATCGCCGATACCCACAACCATCTGCCTTCCGCCGTGCGCTCCGCCCTCGCGGGGGCGGACGAAATCTGGCATCTCCGCGACATCTGCACGCGGGACCTTCTCGGGGAGCTGCGTGGCCTCGGTCCGCCCGTCGAGGTCATCGCTGGCAACTGCGATCCGCAAGATATCGCGCCCGAATCGCTCGTCCTGCAGCGCGGCGGCCACTCCTTCCTGCTCGTGCACATACCCCTGCGCACCGCACCGATCGGGGTGGACCATGTGCTGCACGGTCACACACACGTGCCGCGCGACGAAACCATCGCCGCCGTTCGCCATCTCAACCCGGGTTCGGTCGGCAAGCCCAACCACGGCGCCGCGGCCTCCTTCGCATGGTTGGAGGTGGACCAAGACGGCTCGGTACGGTGGACATTGGCGCCCTGCGCCCAGACCAGGGTTGAGCCGATCGGCGTTTCGAACCATACTTCCTCCCGATGAAATGCGTTCTGCCAGCCCTGCTCCTCGGACTCGCTTGGACTCATGTCTCCGCGCAGGAGGATACCCCCTCTCCTTCCCCGTCGCCCCGGGCCGAAAGCAAAGCACCGAAAATGGATGCCGCCGTCGATCTCTCGGAAACCCAGAGCGCGGAGAATTTGGAGATCCCGCCGCCCGCCGATTCGCCGGACCCGGAAAAGGCCGCACAGATGACGGGCGAGTTGCCGGGCGACGAGAGCGCAGCACCCGCCACGCCGGTCAGCGGCCGGATCGAGGTCACCGCAGCGAATGCAGGCAAGATCGTGCGGGCCGCCGTCGGCAACCTCGTACACATCAAGCTCGAGGCGAATCCGAGCACCGGCTACAATTGGGAACTGCGCGACTTCGACTTCGGCGTGGCGGACTACTACGGCAGCGAGACTGTTGCGCGGGAGGAAAAAGGGAATGTACTCTTTGGCGCGCCGGGCGACGCCATCATCACGCTGCAGGCGGTCAAACCGGGTACGCAGCAAATCAAACTCGTCTACCGCCGCGTCTGGGAAGCACCGGATCAGGTCGCCCAGACCTTCGCGTTCATGCTCGAGGTCGGCGGCGATGCGA
>JBAXCT010000100.1:0-7464 GCA_037141375.1 Chthoniobacterales bacterium
CTGCCAGCAGATTTGCCAAACACGCATCAGTCTCGGGAAGGATCGGAAGCTGCGTCAAAGACGGAATGCAATAAAAACTGACTGACCCCTTTTTTCCCCACGCAGAAACTTCAGCGCAACTTGAGCTTCACTCCGGCGGCCCGGCAAGCCGCGGCGAGCTCCTTGTCGAGAGTAGCCAACGGAACTCCGCGCCGCATCGCCAATTCAAGATACGCGGCATCATACGCGGACAATCGGTGCTGTTGTGCGAGGTCCAAAGTTTTGTCCCACGCACGACCTGCAGTCTCAACATCAACGAGAATCTCCAAGTCTCCCAGTCGCGAGAAAAACGTTTCGACTCCAGCCTGGTCGATTCTCTTTTTTCTCATTGCGCCCAGCAAAACGTTGCCCAACTCCAGAGGCCAGATGGCGGGCACCAAGGCTTGCTCTCCGGCGGCAAGCTCATCGAGCAAACGGTCGGTGCCGGCTGTCGCTTCGTCTGCGAACACCCAAGGCAGAGCAGCTGAACAGTCGAGGACGAAACTCACGCCCGACCCTCGTCCCGCAATTTCCGAATGCTGATCCCGTTAAGCTTGTATCGAGCCCTCAGCGCGCGCAACTCGGCCACCACGTCAGCGCGACGGGCGGCTTTCTGATCATCGTAGCCGATCAACCTCGCCACGGGACGATCATGCTTGGTGATAACAAACGAGGCTCCTTGACCGACTCGCTCCAGCAAGCTGCCCAGCTTGGTCTTTGCCTCGAAGGCTCCGACGACCAAAGGTTGTGAATTCATCTATTCAGACTAGTTGGAACAACCAGTTTGTCAAGCGGAAGCACGGAGGTGTCTAGCAACAGACGCGGACTTAAGGCCACCATCTCGGGCCAGTGCGTGTTCCCATCTGCAATCGGTACGGGAAATCGATTGGTCCCGATCCTGGTCACATCTTCAAAGTTTGCCAACCGCAGGCGCAGGAAGGGGAGCGTCTCGGAGCATCGAGATGGCCCGCACTGCTGACCATCAGGGCAACGGGTAGCGGCTGGTGAAGGAGTGGACTCGCTTTTTGAGCGTTTCCAGCGCAGCGGGATCGGACGCCTTCTGCAACGCGGCGTGGATGAGGTCGGCGATTTCCATCATTTCCTCCTCCTTCATGCCGCGCGTGGTCATGGCCGGCGTGCCGATCCGGATGCCGCCGGTCTTCATGATCGATTCGGTATCGAAGGGAATGGCGTTTTTGTTCACCGTGATTCCCGCGAGATCGAGGGCTTCCTGCGCCTGTTTGCCGTTGATTCCTTGCGGACGGAGGTCGACGAGCATGACGTGATTATCCGTGCCGCCGGAGACGATGCGATAGCCAAGCATGGCGAGGCGGGCGGCGAGCGCCTTGGCGTTCGACACGACCTGCGCGGCGTATTTTTTGAAGGACGGCTGCAGCGCTTCGTGGAAGCAGATCGCTTTGGCCGCGATGACGTGCATGAGAGGGCCGCCTTGGACGCCGGGAAACACCTGGGCATCGATCGCCTTGGCGTATTGCGCTTTGCAAAGGATCACGCCCGAGCGCGGGCCGCGCAGGCTCTTGTGCGTGGTGCTGGTGACGAAGTCAGCATACGGGATCGGATTCGGGTGCACGCCGCCGGCGACGAGTCCGGCGATGTGAGCCATATCGACGAAGAGCAGGGCGCCGACAGAATCCGCGATTTTCCTCATGCGTTCGAAATCAATCAGGCGCGGGTAAGCTGAGGCGCCTGCCGTGATCATTTTCGGGCGGCATTCGTCCGCCAGTTTGGCCAGCACGTCGTAGTCTATCGTTTCGCTCTCGCGGCTCACCCCATAGTGCACCACATCGTAAAGTTTGCCGGAGAAATTCGCCTTGTGCCCGTGGGTGAGATGGCCGCCGTGGGCGAGATCCATGGTGAGGATGCGATCGCCGATGGCGAGCGAGGCGAAATAGACGGCGGTGTTGGCTTGACTGCCGCTGTGCGGCTGCACATTGGCATGCTCGGCACCGAAGAGCTCCTTCGCCCGCTCGATGGCGATGGTCTCCACCACGTCGACATGCTCGCAGCCCCCATACCAGCGGCGCCCCGGATATCCCTCGGCGTATTTGTTGGTCAGCACCGAACCCTGCGCCTGACGGATGGCGCGGCTGGTGAAATTCTCGGAGGCGATCAGCTCGATATTTTCGAACTGGCGACGCCCCTCATCATGGATCGCTGCGGCGATCAACGGATCAGTTTTCTCGATCTCGCGGATCTCGGATGCGTGCGGGACGAATGTTGCGGTCTCGGTGGTGTTCATGTTTTTTGATCGGCTAGTAACTATAGCAAAAATTCTCGGGAGCGCCCGCTTGATATCCTCCTTGCAGGCCTCGTAGGTGTCCCGCCCTCCCCCGATGGGGTCCGCGACATCCGCCCAGCCTCCTTTTTCCGCCTCGTCGAAACGGAGAAGGCGCGCCTTGGACGCCATTTCCGGAAAAAGCAGCAGCAGCATATCCAGATGGTCGCGGGTCATGGTGAAGATGAAATCGGCCTCCTCGAGCAAAGCGGCGCTGACCGGCTGGCTGCGCAGTCCGGAAATATCGATGCCCTCGCGGCGCAGGACATCGATCGCATGCAGGCTCGGGGGCTGTCCGCGGCCCGCGCCCAAGCCGGCGGAAGCCACCTCGATATCCTCGCCGGCGGCCATCTTGCGCAGCAGGCCCTCGGCCATCGGGCTGCGGCAGATATTGCCGGTGCAGATAAAAAGCACTTTTTTCATACGCTGGGCGGCTCCAGCGCCCGAAAACAGCCTAATTGGCCGGACGATCAAGTCAATGAGACCGCCCAAGCGAGCAGAAAACTTGCGCCAGGACGCAGACCGTGTTCGGCTGGGGTTCGCCCCGAGGAAGACCGCCCCGCATTATCTGGTCGGCCTGCAGCTTAATCGGGGCCACACACATAATTTATGAAACGAAGAGACTTCATCTCCCTCTGCGGTTTCGCCGCCGGCTCATACTTGGTCGCCCCGGCCGCGGCCGGGACCATCGAAAATGCCGGTGCCCCTCCCGCCGGACCGTTCACGGTTCCCGACCTTCCCTACCCCTACGGCGCGCTGGAACCGCATATCGATGCGGAGACGATGAAAATCCATCACGACAAGCATCACGCCGCCTACGTGAACAACGCGAACAAGGCGCTGGCGGGGCACGAGGATCTCGTCAAGATGAGCGTGGAGGATCTGGTGGCACACCTCGACGAGGTGCCGGAGGAAATCCGCGAGGCCTTACGCAACAATGCAGGCGGCCACGCCAACCACTCGATGTTCTGGCTGACAATGAAACCCGGCGGCGGAGGTGAACCCAAGGGGGAACTGGCCGAGGCGATCGGCGAAGACTTCGGAGGCTATGCCGAATTCCACGAGAAGTTCACGTCCACCGCAATGAAAGTTTTCGGCAGCGGATGGGTGTGGCTGACCTTCACTCCGGACAAGGAACTGGTCATCGAGACGACGCCGAACCAAGACACGCCGCTCATGCATGGTGGCAAGCCGCTGCTCTGCCTCGACCTCTGGGAACACGCCTATTATCTCAAAAACCAGAACCGGCGCGCCGACTACATCGCTTCGTGGTGGAATGTGGTCAACTGGGACTACGTGGCCGAACGCTACAAGGCGGCGACAGCAAGTTAGAAAATTTGGCTGCCCCGGGCAGACGCGGGAACGGAAAGATGATCATTGCGCGCTCAGCCATGCTGCAAATCGAGCAGCAGACCATCAGCCGTGGCGTGTCCCCCGATATGCTCATGGAGTCGGCCGGCGCGAAGCTGGGCCGCTGCGTGACACAATTTTTTCCGCAGCCGGGCCTCCTCGTCTGCTACGCGGGGAAGGGCCACAACGCGGGCGATGCTTTCGTGGCCGCCCGTCACCTCGCCAGGCAAGGCTGGCGCGTGCTCGTACGTTCGCCGTTCCTCAGAGAGGATTTTGCCACACTCACCCGGCAAAAATTGGATCTGCTCGGAGCCAACATTCTTGCCGGCCCCCTGCGGCCGGGCGTCCCGCTGGACGGACCGCTTCTGCTGCTTGATGGACTGGTCGGCCTAGGGACGCAGGGGCAACTGCGAGAACCCTTGGCTACGCTCGCGATCGAAATGAACCGGCTGCGCCGCGAGGAAGGTGCGCGCACGATGGCGGTCGATCTTCCTTCGGGCCTCGACCCCGAAACCGGCCAACCCGGCGATCCTTGCGTTGTGGCCGACTACACCGCGACCATCGGATTCGCCAAAACCGGCCTCCTGGCCGATGCGGCCACCAATTTCGTCGGCCGCTTGGCCGTACTGGCCATCGATGAATTCCATGCGCCGCCTGATGGCGGCGCGGAAGTGCTCACCGCAGATCTGCTGCGCCGGCACTGGACGCCCCGCGCATTCGATACGAATAAGGGCATGTGCGGGCGGGTGATTTTGCTCGCCGGTTCGCGCGGCACGCTCGGAGCCGCACAACTGGCCTGCGCGGGCGCGGTGCGCGGAGGCGCGGGACTAGTCTCACTCGGAGCGATGCCGGAGGCGTATGAGTTGCTCGCCACGACGGCCATGCCCGAGGTGATGGTGCGCCCGTTCAAATCGATGGCCGACGTCTTTACCATTCCCGCCGACGCCATCGGCATCGGACCCGGCATCGGCACCGGTCACGAGGCGCGCACCCTGCGCATCGTGCGCGAGGCTGTCTGCCCGGTGGTAGTGGACGCGGATGCGCTGACCGTCATCGCGCACGCGGGTCTGCAGCATCTGCAGACCTGCAAGGGACCTCGTCTGCTTACGCCGCATCCGGGCGAAATGCAACGGCTCACCGCAGGACGAAAGATCACCGACCGCGCGTCCGCCGCATCAGATTTCGTGCATGAACAACCTGTCACCTTGCTGCTCAAAGGCGCCCGCACAGTCATCGCGCAAAAAGACCGGCCTCTGCGCTACAACACGACCGGCCATCCCGGCATGGCGGCAGGAGGAATGGGCGACGTCTTGACCGGACTGTGCACCGCCCTGCTCGGTCAGGGCACCGACACCTATCTCGCCGCATCGCTGGGCGCGTGGTTGAGCGGACGAGCGGCGGAGATCGCCCTGACCCGCGGGGCTTCCCACGAATCACTCACCCCGACCGACGTTCTGGATAATCTCGGCGTTGCTTTCGCCTCGCTGCGCGCCGGCGATTTCTAGTGCTTACCCAAGCCTGACACCGTCTGCATGATACCGGTGATCATGGAGTAGGCGACGAGACCAACGAAGAGCGCCACCATGAGGATGACCATCGGCTGGATGAGCGCGGTGACGCGCTCGATAACCACCGACAGCTGCTTGTCGTAACTTTTCGCGCTGCGCTCTAACGCGGCCCCCATATCTCCGGTCGTCTCGCCGACCTGCACGATGTCCACAAGCGTGGGCGGGAAAAAATTCGCCCGGGCGATGGCGCGTGAGAGTTGCGCCCCGTCCTGCACATGGCCCGCCACGACTTCCAGCAGGCTCTGCAGATAGACATTTGGTGTGGCGTTGCGGATGAGTTGCATGGCCTGCATGAGGGAAACACCGTTGTTGAGCAGGGTGGACAGCGTCTGCGTGAACTGCGCGTAAAAGCGCATGCGCAGGAGCGGGCCGAAAATGGGCAGGGACAACTTGGTACGATCCCACCACGCAAGGCCCTTACCGCTGCTCGTGAAATGCCGGAAGCCCAGAAACGAGGCGGCCATGACAATGAGCAGAACCCACCAGTAAGCACCGAAAAACTCGCTCAATCCGATGAGGATCCGCGTGGCCAAAGGCAGGGTCTGCCCCGTCTTGTTGAGCAGCGAGGTCAACTGCGGAAGCAGGAACGTCATGAAGATGATGAGCAGGGCGATGCCCGCGGTGAAGATGACCGACGGGTAGATGAGTGCGCTGGTCACGCGCCGCTGCAGATCCCCCATCATGGTGAGGAATTCGACCTGCCTCTTGAGGATTTTCGAGACCGTGCCGCTAGCCTCGCCCGCTTTGACCATGTTGCAATAAAGTTCGGAAAAGCTGGGGCTGGCGGTTTTCAGGGCGACCGAAAATGTCGCGCCTTCGCGCAGGGACTGGCGGGCGCTGGCAGCCACTCCGCGCAAAGCTGATTTGTCCTCCCTCTGCTCGATGACCTGCAGCGCGCGGTCGAGTTTGAGGCCCGCCTCCAGAAGTTCGCAGAGTTCTTCGGTGAAGAGCAGCACCTGCTGCCGGTTGAGCAAATTGCTGCCGCTGCCCTTGGCTTCGCTTTTGGCAGCCGCAGCGGCCGCGGCCCCCTTGGCTGCCAGCTGGAATGGTTGCATGTTTTGCTGCCGCAGCTTGGCGAACGCATCTTGGCGGCTCAGCGCCTCGATCTCACCCGACGTCTTGCCGCCACCGGACTGCAACGCTTGGTAGACGAATACGGGCATAGGAAATCTACTCGTCGAGCGCGCTCACGTCGGCCGTGGTCACACGCATCACTTCCTCGATTGTCGTAACACCGGCCGCCACTTTGTCGAAGCCGTACTTGCGCAGCGGGCGCATGCCTTCTTTCTCCGCAGCGGGGCGCAGGTCGGCCGCCGTTTTGCGCTGGGTGATCATCTCTTGAAGCTTGGGGGTGACCATGCAAATTTCCATGATGGCCAAACGCCCCTCGTAGCCGGACTGGCGGCAGTTCTCGCAACCGACCGCGCGCATGATACTGCCATCGGACTCGACGGGAAAACCGATGCTGCGCAGATACGCCGTCGCGTATTCGCCCGGTTTGGCCGGCGTCTTGCACGCGGAGCAGAGCCGGCGCACGAGTCGCTGCGCGATAAACGCGCGCACCGCGCTGGCCACGAGGAAGGGTTCGACATCCATGTCGAGAAGACGCGTGATCCCGCCCACCGCATCGTTGGTGTGCAGTGTGCTGAAGACCAAGTGGCCGGTCAGCGCGGCGCGGATGGCGATTTCCGCTGTCTCGTAGTCGCGCATTTCTCCGACCATGATGACGTTCGGGTCGCCGCGCAAAAAACTGCGCAAAAGGTTCGCGAAGGTGTTGCCAATCTCGGCCTGCACCGCGCTCTGGTTGATTCCGGGCAGTTTGTGCTCGACGGGATCCTCGATGGTGAGGATGCGGCGCTCCTTGGTGTTCAGCCCGGAGAGGAAGGTGTAGAGCGTGGTGGACTTGCCGCAGCCAGTCGGCCCGGTGACAAGGATGATGCCGTTGGGCAGGGCCAGCAATTCGCGGACCTTGGCCACGTATTCCTGGTCGAGGCCGAGACGCTCGAGGCTGAAGACCTCCTTGCCGAGCAGGCGGAGGCTGATGCTTTCGCCGTTGATCGTCGGGATGGAGGCCACGCGCACATCGATCGGCTGCCCGCCCAACTCGAGGCTGATGCGTCCGTCCTGCGGACGGCGGTCCTCGCCGAGATCGAGGCCGGCGGTGAGTTTGGGGATGTTGATGACCGAGCGCTGCAGCTTGCGCATCTGCGCGGGCACGGGCACCTCCTGCAG
>JBAXCT010000101.1:0-7308 GCA_037141375.1 Chthoniobacterales bacterium
ATCCCGCCGGGATCGCCCGGCGCTTTCCCGCTGGTGGTTGTTCCTGACTCACTCGCCGCATTGCAGCGCCTCGCCTCATGGCACCGCGACAGGATCAAAGCGCGCGTCATTTGCATCACCGGCAGCAATGGAAAAACCAGCACCAAGGACTTCACCGCATCGGTCGTAGCGACCCGCTTCATGGTGACCAAAACCGCAGGCAACCTGAATAACCATATCGGCCTGCCCCTGACGATCCTCGCGGCGGATTCCGACCACGAGGTCGCGGTCTGGGAAATCGGCATGAATCATCCGGGCGAAATCGCCGCGCTCGCCAGGATGGCGCGGCCCGATATCGGGATCATCACAAACATCGGGGTGGCTCATATCGAGTTTCTCGGCTCGAGGAAGGGTATCGCGCAGGAAAAAGGTATGATGGGCGAAGCGCTCACGGAGCACGATCTTCTCGTGTTGCCGTCCCACGATGAGTTTACGCCTTCTTTGGCTGCGCGCACCAAGGCACGGATCCGCTTGGCCGGAGATGGTGCGCAACTGCACGCGGAGGATGTGCGTGCCGCCTGCGATGGTCTCGATTTCGAGTTGGTGAGCGGAGATGAAAAAGTGGCGACTCACTTGCCCGTGACCGGTGAGCATATGGTGCGCAACGCCTTGCTCGCTGTTGCAGCGGGGGTTGAACTCGGTCTCTCCCTGCGGGAATGCGCATCAGGCCTTGCGGCAACGCAACTTTCCAAAGGGCGGCTCGCGTGTCTCAAGGTGCGAGGCGTCACCATCCTCGACGATAGCTACAATGCGAATCCCGATTCGATGGATGCCGCGCTGCACGCCCTGCGCGGTTTGCCCGGAGGCGGGCGGCGCATTGCGGTCCTTGGACGGATGGGCGAACTGGGTTCTTATGCCGAGGAAGGATACCGCCGCGTGGGCCGCACCGCCGCCGGGGCTGCGGACTTTGTCATTGTTGTCGGTGAAGAGGCCTCCCCGTTGGCGGACGAAGCCGAAGCTGCCGGCGCGCGCGCGGTGCAGCGCGTCTCCGACACGCACGAAGCTGCTTCCGCCCTTCGCGAACTGGCTGTTTCCGGCGACACGGTTTTGATCAAAGGTAGTCGCTCCGCCCGCATGGAGCGCGTGCTGGAGGATTTTTCCTGATGCTTTACTACCTACACTTTTTGAGCGGCTACGGGACTGGAGCGGAGACCGAGTTCTTCAAGGGGCTCAACGTTTTTCAATACATCACGTTTCGCTCGTTGGCGGCCGGCGTCACGGCATTCATCCTCTGCCTTATTTTCGGCAACCGGGTTATCCGCCGCCTTGTCTCGCTCAAGCTTGGTCAACCCATCCGCACTCAGGAAGAAGTTAATCGCCTGCACGAACTGCATGGGGCCAAGGCCGGCACTCCGACCATGGGCGGCACGCTGCTCCTCGGTGCGGTTGTCGTCTCCACTCTCCTTTGGGCGCGTCCCACCAATCCTCTTGTCTGGCTCTGCCTCTTCACGGTGTTTTTCCTCGGCGGACTCGGGTTCGTCGACGACTACCTCAAGGTCACCAGAAAATCATCCGATGGCATTAGCAGCAGGCTGAAGTTCGTGCTGCAGTGCGTGCTGGCGGGGATGGTCACCGCCTTCTTCGCGTTTGAGCCATCGCTCTCCGCCCAGGCCCCGCAGCTCTACGTTCCTTTCGCCAAGGAACCGATCCTGCAGAACTTGGGAATCTTCATGTTTTTCCTCTATCTTTTCGTCATCGTCGGCGCGTCCAACGCCGTGAATTTGACCGATGGTCTTGATGGCCTGGCGGCCGGTTGCACGGCGACGGTCGCCTTCGCCTTCGCCGTCCTCGCTTATACCGCAGGGAACGGTAAAATCGCCACCTACCTGCAAATTCCCTTCGTCTCCTTCTCCGGAGAGTTGTCGGTTGTGTGCATGGCTTTGGTTGGTGCGTCGCTCGGCTTCCTCTGGTGGAACTGCCATCCCGCGCGTGTTTTCATGGGAGACACAGGCTCGCTGGCCATCGGCGGCCTGCTCGGCGTGATCGCGATTTCGTGCAAGCAGGAACTTCTCCTCGCCCTCATCGGCGGCGTCTTCGTGCTCGAGGCCGGTTCTGTCATCTTGCAGGTCGCGAGCTTCAAGTCCACCGGCAAGCGCATTTTCAAAATGTCGCCCATCCATCACCATTTCGAGTTGAGCGGATGGAAGGAAAGCACCGTCATCGTGCGCTTCTGGATCCTCTCCATCATCTTCGCCTTTCTCGGGTTGGCTACCCTCAAGCTGCGGTGATTCTCATGGACTACACAGGAAGACATGTGGCGGTGCTCGGCCTCGGTCGCAGCGGCGAGGCGGCCACACGACTGCTCCTCGACAGCGGAGCCTCCGTCACCGTGCTCGACTCGGGCGATCCGGCGCCGCGGCGGGCGGCGGCCGAAACACTTTCCTCGCGTGGCGCACGCGTCGTTTTGGGGAACGACGCGTTGCGCTGCGTGCAGGATTTTGACTTCGCGGTGCTCAGCCCCGGGATCGATCCCGTTGTGCCGCTCGCGCGCAGGCCGGTCGAGGCCGGCGTTCCTCTCCTCGGGGAAATTGAACTGGCCTACCGCAGTTGCCGGTGTCCCGTCATTGCCATCACCGGAACGAATGGCAAGACGACCACCACCGGCCTGACCGCAGCGCTGCTCAATGCGTCCGGAATGCGGGCCGAGGCCTGCGGCAACATCGGCGTCCCGTTCAGCGAGGTGGCCGCAAGAAGTGCTTCGCTCGACGCCGCCGTGGTGGAGGTCAGCTCATTCCAGTTGGAGACCACAGACACTTTTCGTCCCCGGGTAGCGGTCTGGACCAACTTCAGCGCAAACCATCTGGACCGCTACCCGGACGTCAAAGCCTACTTTGCGGCGAAGCTGCATATCTTCGACCATCAGATGTCCGATGATTTCGTGGTGGTCAACGCCCGCCTTGATTTGCCGGCTCATCGCGCCCAGCGCATCACATTTTCGTCGTCGGTTGATGCGTTTGCCGACTTCACGATGAAAGGCGATGTCATCATGCATCGAGATGAGCGTCTTCTCGCCATGTCCGAAACCCGCTTGCGGGGTCCGCATAACGCGGAGAATCTCATGGCGGCATTCGCCGCGGCAACCTGCCTAGGCGCCGAAGTCGGGGGGATGGTTGCCGCTGCACGAACGTACTGTCCCCCTCCGCACCGATGCGAATTCGTGCGTGATCTCGACGGCGTCGCTTGGATCAACGACTCCAAGTCGACCAACCTCGATGCCTTGGCTCAGGCTCTCTGCGGTCAGGCGGGTAGGGTGGTCCTGATCGCCGGGGGAAAAAACAAGGGATTCGACTTCGCCCCATTGGCCGCACTTGTCGCCGAGCGTGTGCGCGCTGCGGTATTGATCGGCGAAATGCGCGATTCTATCGCCGTGGATTGGAAGGAATCCGCTGATTGTCATCTCGTGGCGGACCTCGGCGAGGCTGTGCTCGCGGCGCGCCGCTTGGCACGGCCGGGCGACACTGTCCTTTTTTCCCCTGGCACGTCCTCCTTCGACATGTTCCGCAGCTTTGAAGAACGCGGCGATCTTTTCCGACAACTAACCACCAACCTCAAGCCAAACAAAACAACACCATGAAACTGCAATTATTCAGCAAGATGACAGCCCGGCCCCGCAGCCGCAAAGTGGTCCGCGCCTCGGCGCGCGCCATGCGCGGCGGCGAGGAGGAATACTATGATGAGGCCGAACCGAACATGAAGTTGTCGCACGCCTTCATGGTTGTGCTCATTCTTCACGTCGTTGCGGTCGGCGGTATCTGGGCCTTCAACAACCTCCACTCGACAAAGAGTGCCTCTCTGACTTCGAACCTTACTGAGCGCATCGCGAAGGTGGCCGGTTCTACCGTGGTCAAGCCCGCCGCGCCGGCCCTTGCTGTGCAACGCCAGCCCGGCGATGCGGATGAACCGCTGCCGGCCGTAGACGGGGAGCAAATCTCGGCCCAACCGTCCTTCCGCACGGAGGAGCTGCCTGCGACGCCCGTCATTGCCGCCCCCAAAACAGCGACGGCAACCAAACCGGCGGCAGCGACCAAAGCGGCTGAGCCCAAGGTGGAGAGCAAAGCGCCGGCCCCAGCCGTCGAGCAGAAGGCCAGAGCAACGGCCGCCAAGCGTGAATCCTCCGTCGGTCCCGGCACCTACGCAGTGGCGAAGGGCGACAACCCCTACACCATCGCGAAGAAACTCGGCATTACCTACAAGGCGCTGCTCGAGGCCAACAAGATTACCGACCCGACCAAGCTGCAGATCGGACAGCTGCTCAAAGTCCCAGCCAAATCACAGTAGCAAGGGCCGTCTTTCATGCCACGCCGGACGGCATACATTCTCATCATCTCGATGGTCAGCTTGCTGACCGTCGGCATCGTCATGCTGCAGAGCACGGGCGCATTCGCGCGCGACAGTCATGGCGATATGTATTTTTTCGTCCGCAAGCAGGCGCTGTGGCTGTTCATCGGCTCGGTGCTCTTGGTGGGGGCTGCCATGACCGATTACCGTTGGTGGGGCCGGTGGCTCCCCTACATCTACGGGGTTTCGGCGCTGCTGCTGATCCTCTGCTTTGTCCCGTTTATCGGCATGAAGATCAACGGTGCCCACCGTTGGATCAATCTGGCCGTGATCACGTTCCAGCCGAGCGAACTTGCCAAGGTGGCGGTCTTGCTTTTTCTCGCTTGGTGGTATCATCGCTACGAGGCGGAGACGAAGCAGTTCTGGCGCGGTTTCGTTTTCCCCTTGGCCGGGGTCATGTTCCTCGTTGGACTCGTGGTCATTGAGGTCGATCTGGGCGCGTCGGCGCTGATCAGCCTGACTGCGCTGGCTGTGATGTTTGTCGCAGGAACCGGATTGCGCTGGTTGGTTCCCGTCGTCTTGGCCGGATTCGGCGGCCTTGCCTACGCCATCACCCACATCGATGAGCGCATGGCACGCCTTCTCGCTTTTACCGATCCGGAAAAATACCGCCTCGACGAGGGTTTGCAGCAGTGGCAGGCCATGTTGGCTTTCGGCACTGGCGGCGTCTCGGGGCTGGGTTTGGGCAATGGACGACTCAAAATGCTCTACCTGCCTTACGCGCACACGGACTTTATTTTTCCGATGATCGGGGAGGAACTCGGGCTGCGTTTCACCTTGCTCACCGTCTTCTGCTTTCTGTTGATTCTTCTGGCTGGGACCCTCATTGCGATGAACGCGCGCGATCGCTTCGGCATGCTGCTTGGTTTCGGTATCACCATCATTATCACCCTGCAGGCGGCCATCAATATCGGGGTGACCACTTCGATGCTTCCCAACAAGGGAATGCCGCTGCCCTTCATCAGCTACGGGGGCAGTAATCTCGCGGTCAATCTGCTGTTGATCGGCATGCTCCTCAACATTCACCGGCAAGGCCGTCGCGTGCCGAAGGCTCGCACCCGCGTCGTGCCGGCCACCAGTCTCTCGGTCCGCTTCTGATCCCATGAAATTTGCCATCGCATGCGGGGGAACCGGCGGCCATTTGTTCCCCGGTCTGGCGGTGGCCGAAGTCCTGCGCGGCAAAGGCCACGAGGTGCTTCTCTTCGTCTCCGAGAAGGAGATCGACAGCCGGGCCTTGCACAGCGCACCGTCGATCGCGCGCGAGACACTCCCTTCCATCGGCATGCCCCCGTTATTTTCACCGGCGGTTTTTCTCTTCCTCGGGCGGCTGCGTGCGAGCTACGCCAAGTGCCTCGAGGTTTACCGGAAATTCGCCCCTGATGCCGTGCTCGGGATGGGCGGGTTCACCAGCATCGCTCCTTTGGCGGCCGCGTGGCGTCGGAAAATCCCCGCCTTTCTCCACGACTCCAATGCCATTCCGGGCAAGGCGAACCGTCTCGGCTCGCGCTTTTGCCGCAAGGTCCTGCTGGGATTCCAGGAGTGCGCGCAATATTTTCCCGGACGTCCGGTTCTGGTCACGGGCACGCCGATCCGGAGCGAATTAACCGCTCCCGCCCTCGCCAAGTCGGCGGCGCGGAGCCAACTCGGCCTCGACGCCGGCCGGATGACTGTTCTCGTCATGGGAGGAAGCCAGGGAGCGGCTGGCATCAACACCTTGATGGCCCAGGCTGCCACGCACCTCGCCCCCGGGTCGTGCCAGATCGTCCACTTGTCCGGCCCGCGCGATGAGCAGAAAGTGCGTGGCGCCTACAATGCAGCCGGCATCGCCAACATTGTCATGCCCTTCTGCGACCGCATGGGCGAAGTCTATTCAGCGGCCGATCTTGTCGTCTCGCGTTCCGGCGCGGCAAGTCTGGGCGAACTCTCGTGGTTCGGCCTTCCCTCCGTGCTTGTCCCTTATCCACATGCGGCGGAGGATCATCAGAGGCTGAACGCGGAGATCTTCGTTCGCGCTGATGCGGCCCGGATGCTCGCGGAAAGTGTGGCGACCGGAGATTCTCTGGGTACTTTGCTGCGGTCGCTGCTCGGATCGCCGGCGACCTTGGAATCCATGGCCGCGGCAGCCAGAGCTTTGGCTCCGCGCGATGCAGCCGGCCGGGTGGCCGCGGTGTTGATCGAGGTAAAAAAATGACAACGCAGGAATTGGCCGAACTTTTGCATGGTGCGCCGCGGCGCATCCACCTGATCGGTGTCGCCGGTTCGGGCATGAGCGGCATTGCCGCACTGCTGCTTACCCTCGGTCACCGCGTGAGCGGATCCGACAAGGTCGACACGGTGGAAGTGAAGCGCCTGCAAGCGCTCGGGCTGGAGTTCCACAAGCCGCAGCAGGCATCTGATGTGCAGGGCGCCGAACTGGTGGTTTATTCCTCGGCCATCCGCGAGGGCAACACAGCCTATGATGCGGCCCAGAAGCTGGGTTTGCCGATGGTCCGTCGTGCGGAGGCTCTGGCCGCTCTGATGGCAGGCAAGAAAGGTATCCTCATTTGCGGCATGCACGGCAAGACGACCGTCTCGGCCATGGTGGCCCATGTACTCCGGGCGGGGGGGCTGCATCCTTCGCACTATGTCGGCGCGGAAATTCCCATCCTCGGCACCAACGCGCGTTGGGATGCCGGCGGCGAACACTTCGTCGCAGAAGGCGATGAAAGCGATGGCACCATCGTGATTTATCATCCGGAACACGCGGTGGTCCTGAATGTCGAACCCGAGCATCTCGATCACTACGCAGATCTGCCGGCGATCGACGCTGCATTCACCCGGATGCTCGGGCAGACCACCGGTAAGATTTTTTACTGCGCTGACGACGAGGGGGCGTCCCGCCTTTGCGCCGCGCGTTCGAACGCCGTATCTTACGGCCAGACTGGACGCTAC
>JBAXCT010000102.1:0-7144 GCA_037141375.1 Chthoniobacterales bacterium
TCGTCGGCGCCCAGTGGGGCGACGAAGGCAAAGGCAAGATCATCGACTACCTGACTGATCACGCCGATGTCGTCGTGCGCAGTCAAGGCGGTAACAACGCCGGTCACACCATCGTGCACGGGCAGAAGAAGTTCGTCCTGCACCTGATCCCCAGCGGCATCCTGCGGCGCGGCAAGACTTGCGTCATCGCCAACGGCGTGGTCGTCGATCCGGTCGCCTTGGTCGAGGAGATCCGCGGCCTGGCCGAGCGCGGGATCAAGGTCGGCAAGAATTTGCTGCTCAGCGACTGCGCGCATCTCGTCATGCCGTGGCACCGCCTGCTCGACGAGCAGAGGGAAATACGCAAAGGGAAAAACAAGATCGGAACAACCAAGCGCGGCATCGGGCCAGCCTACGGCGACAAGGCGGCACGCACCGGATTGCGCGTGGGCGACCTGCTCAACGAGGAACTTTTTGCCGAGAAGCTCAAGCGGCGGCTTGATGAAAACAATGCGGTGCTCAAATCCCTCGGGGCAAAACCGATCGCCTACCGCCCGGTCCTCGCCGACTACCTGGCTGCGGCGAAAGTGATCCGTCCGTTCATCACGAACACCGTTGTCTGGCTGCACGCCGCGATGGCCCGCAGGAAAAATCTTCTCTTCGAAGGCGCCCAGGGCACCTACCTCGACCTTGACCACGGGACCTACCCTTTCGTCACAAGCTCTAACACCACCGCCGGCGGCGCCTGCACGGGCTCCGGCGTTCCTCCGCACCGGATGAACAATGTCATCGGCGTGATGAAGGCCTACACGACCCGCGTGGGCGAAGGACCCTTCCCCACGGAAGACGAGGCGATCGGGGAGATGCTGCACGGCATGGGACGCGAGTTCGGCGCGACGACTGGACGCGCGCGGCGGTGCGGATGGTTCGACGCCGTAGCCACGCGCTATGCCGCAATGATCAACGGCATCGACGAACTGGCCATCACCAACCTTGACGGCCTCGACGCCGTGCCGACAATCCGCGTCTGCACCGCGTACAAGCTCGGATCCAAGACGCTGCCTTATCCGCCGACCGATACCGCCGACTGGGCGCGCTGCCGGCCGGTCTACGCGGAATTCCCCGGCTGGATGAAACCGACCTCCGGCGCCCGCAAATTTTCGGAGTTGCCCCCGGCGGCGCGGCGCTACGTACGCGCCCTGGCCGAACTGACCGGAGCGAAGCTGCGCATCGTCAGCGTGGGTGCCGCGCACAACGAGACCATCCGCCTGTGAGCAATCCCTCGGGGGTCGCCGCGGATAAAATCCCGCGCCACATCGCGATTATCATGGACGGCAACGGACGCTGGGCCCGCGCGCGCGGACTGCCGCGCCTGGAGGGCCATCGGCGAGGTTCGGAATCGGTGAGGGCCTGCACAGCAGGCTGCCTGGAGGCGGGCGTGCCGTATCTGACCCTTTACGCGTTCAGCAAGGAGAACTGGCAGCGGCCGCCCGATGAGGTGAAATCGCTGATGAACCTGCTCGACCGCTTTCTTGCGGAGCGGATAGCAGAGATCATGGAGCGCAATATCCGCCTGCAGGCCATCGGCCATCTGCAGGACCTGCCGGAGAAGGCGGGCAAGAGGCTCGACGATGCCATCGCGCGCTCGGCTGGCAACACCGCCCTCACCCTCACGCTCGCCCTGAGCTACAGCGCGCGGACGGAGATCACCGACGCGGCGCGCGCCCTCGCCCGTGATGCGCAGGCGGGAAAAATCCAGCCGGAGGAAATTGATGAGGCGACGTTTTCCTCCCGCCTTTATACGGCGGGCCAGCCGGATCCGGATCTGCTCATCCGCACGTCCGGAGAAATGCGCATCTCGAATTTCCTGCTCTGGCAAATCAGCTATGCAGAGATCGTGGTCACGCCGAAACTCTGGCCCGAATTCACCAAAGAGGAGCTTTTTGCCGCGATGAGGGAATATGCTGGACGCCACCGCCGCTACGGGGGCATCTGATCGACACCTCTATGGCCACCAAGCAGACCATTCTCGTTGTGGATCCCGATGCGGATTTTCTGGAATGGGCACGCACCCAGTTGCGCGCCGAGGATGTTGCCGTGCTCACCGCGGAAAACGCGGAGAGCGCCTTCAAACTTTTCTGCGCGGAGAAACCGCTCCTCGTCATCACGGAGATGCGGCTCGGCTCACACAGCGGGCTCGAGCTGCTGGCCCGGTTGCGCAAGCGAGATCCCAATGCGCTCGTCATCATCACCGGCGCCCTCGGCACGACGCAGAGCGTGATCGAATCAATGCGGCTCGGCGCCTTCGACTTTGTTCGCAAGGAGCAGCTGCCCTTCAACTTGAAGATCGTGGTCGATGCCGCGCTGAAGGCTGCGGATGAAATGCAGCGCGCGCAGAAATTCGAACCGAGCCTGACGGTGGAACAGCACCAGGACAGCATCGTCGGCCAATCGGCTCCCATGCAGGAGGTTTTCAAGATGGTCGGGCGAACCTCCAACAGCGAGGCGGCCGTCATGATCACGGGCGAAAGCGGCTCGGGCAAGGAACTCGTCGCGCGCGCCATCCACCAATACAGCTCGCGCCACGACCGCCCGTTCCTCGCCATCAACTGCGCGGCCATTCCGGAGAATCTTCTCGAGAGCGAGCTGTTCGGCCACGAGAAAGGATCCTTCACCGGGGCAAGCGCGCAGCGCATCGGGCGCTTCGAGCAGGCCGACAGCGGCACGCTCTTCCTTGACGAGGTCGGCGAGATGCCTCTCTCCATCCAGAGTAAATTGCTCCGCGTGTTGCAGGACGGCACCTTCTCGCGGGTCGGCGGGAACGAGACGATCAAGACGGATGTCCGAATCGTCGCGGCGACGAACAAGAACCTCGAGGCCGAGATCGCGGCCAAAACTTTCCGCGAGGATCTTTTTTACCGTCTCAATGTGGTGCGACTGCACCTGCCGCCGCTGCGCAGCCGCAAGGAGGATGTGCGTTTGCTGGCCGAGTATTTCCTCAAGCGCATCGCGGCGCAGAAGCACAAACCACAGCTCCAGCTCAGCACCGAGGCGGTCGAGGTGCTCGAAAGTTATCCGTGGCCCGGCAATGTGCGCGAGCTGGAGAACACCATCCAGCGGGCCGCGGTGCTGGCGACCTCGGATGTTCTGCTGCCCAAAGATCTGCCGCTCGGTCGCAGCGCCCCAGCCGGTGACAGCGCGCCCTACGCCGCAGGATCAACTTCCCCCACCAATCTGGAGGAGGCAGCCGCCTTGCTTTTCCAATTTGCCGCGGAGCAGCCGGAACTCGAGCTGCTGCCTTGGTTGGAAAAGGAGTTCACCCGGCGCGCCATGGAGAGCACAGGAAACAACCAAGTGCGTGCCGCCAAGCTTCTCGGCATCACCCGCGCCACCTTGCGCAAACGGCTTGAGCATCTGCGCGACGAAGCGGCGTGAATGCGGCATCGCACGCGTGGATTCTGAACGGCGGCGTTTGGAAAGCGGCGCAAGGACTACCCCTCGGCGACCGGGCCCTGCGTTACGGAATGGCGGTCTTCGAAACGGTCGGAGTCCGCGAGGGGCGGCCTATTTTTTGGGACGAGCATAGGGCGGCGCTCGTCGCGGCGACGAAGGAACTCTTCGGACAAAGCATCGAGTTGACGGCTCCTGATCTGCATCGCGAGGCTGGAGGGGTTCTCCGTGTGTACGTGACCGCTGGTGACGGCGCGCCCGCAGATCCAGTAAGGCAACCGAGAATTTTTGCGCTTTTCGAGCCCATGCCGCCGGTGCGCGAGGAGAAACAGACGGCGTACCTGCACCCCGAGCCGGTGGCGCCGTTTGCCCGCGGGCGCAAGACGGCAAATTACTGGATGCAATGCGCGGCGCAAGCGGCCGCACAAACCGCGGGCTTCGATCACGCGTTGCTCGCCGACCACGGGGGAAAACTTTTATCCGGTGCGATGGGAAACATTTTCCTCGTGCTCGATGACGAGCTTTGCACGCCTGCCCTCTCCCTCGCCGTACGCGCGGGTGTGATGCGTTCGTGGGTCATGCGGCAACACGCGGTCAAGGAGGACGAAATTGCCGCCACGCGCCTCGGTGAGGCAAAAGAAGTCTTCCTCACCAACAGCCGCCTCGGCGTGATGCCTCTGCGTTATGGAACCATCGGTGCAGGACCAGTGGGTGCCGCCTTGCGCGACGCTTGCCGGAGAGAAAAGATCCTCCCGTGAGCCATCCGCTGTTGTCCGCCTGCGATGCCAGCCCCGCCGCGCGACGCTGGCTCAAGGCCGTGCAGTCGGGGCGCTGCGCTGCGGCTGGTGGAACGGCCCCGCCCGCGCAACCGTTCCTCGCCGCATGGCTCGCAGAACGGCTCGACCGTCCGGTTTGCATCGTCTGCCCCGACGTGAAGCGTCAGGAAGAATTCTTTCATGATCTGAAATTCTGGAACGACCGGACGCTCTTCATCCCGGATCTCGAACTCGGCGCGACCAACGGCGCGCCGGATCCCGAATTGACCGCGGCGCGGTTGGGCGCACTGCGCGAACTCGATGCCGGGCGGATCCCTCTCGTCGTGGCAACCGCATCCGGACTGGAGCACCCCGCACCCTCACCGCGCGGATTGCAAGCGGACACCAAGCTGCTGTCGCGGGGCGCAGAGCTGGCGCCATCAGATCTTATAGCCGAGTTGGAAAAGGAAGGATTCGTCCGCGTATCCACCGCCGCGGCGCGCGGACAGTTTGCATTGCGCGGCGGAATCTTGGATGTGTTCCCGTGGCAGACTGCGCTGCCGGTGCGGTTGGAATTTTTCGGTGACGAACTCGAGTCGTTGCGATCTTACGATCCCGATACCCAGCGGTCGATCGAGACGCTGGTATCCTGCGAGCTCTGCCTCGGGAGCGCGGCTAATCAGGCAGATGCCACCGTGCGTGACCACCTCCCCGCGGGGACATTATTTTTGTCGGTCGAGGATGCGTGGGCCGAGGCGCCTGTGCGGATTCATTCGGGAGCAGTCCTCGCTGACGAGGAGGATATCGAGATCGTGGCAGGCGCACATCCGGCTGGCGATTTTGCGGCTGGTGATATCGTTCTACTCGAGCAGCGGCGCGGCGACCTCTTCCGGCAAATCGGCGGATGGTACCGGGATGGATGGAACGTGCACATCGTCTGCACCAACGAGGGCGAGGCCACACGCCTGCGCGAATTGGCCGCGGGAGAGCCGGATGCTCCGCGCGATTTACCGGTCATGTTCGGAACGCTGACCCGCGGATTCACGCTACCCGACGCCAAGCTCGTTCTGCTGACCGACGCGGAAATTTTCGGCCGAGCGGCCGGCATGGAGGCGCGACGCGGAGGTTGGCAGCGGGCGCGGGCCGCGCTGGCACGACAGAGTTTGCGCTTCGACGACTTCACCGAAGATGAGCTCGTCGTCCACCTGGACTACGGAATCGCACGCTTCCGTGGCTTGCAGGTGCTGGCAGGACAGGAGCAGGCCGGTGAGGTCTTAGTGCTGGAGTTTGCGCGCGGCTCGAAGCTTTACGTTCCGCTCGACCAGGGATGGAAAGTTTCCCGTTACGTTGGTATCGGCCGCAAGAATCCGGCGTTGAGCGAACTCGGTGACGGGCGCTGGCAGCGCGCCCGTATCCGGGCGGAAAAGTCGGTGCTAGCCTACGCGGAGCAGTTGCTGCGCGTGCAAGCCGAGCGGGAAGCGGAGCCGGGCAGAGCGTGCGGGCCGGACAACACATGGCAGCGGGAGTTCGAGGAATCATTCGCTTTTGAGGAGACGCCCGACCAGCTCCGCGCCATCGCAGACACCAAACGGGATATGGAATCGCCCCGCCCAATGGACCGTCTGATCTGCGGCGATGTGGGATTCGGAAAAACCGAGGTGGCCATTCGCGCGGCGTTCAAGTCCGTGATGAGCGGCCGGCAGGTCGCCTTTCTCGCCCCGACCACTGTGCTGGCCCAGCAGCATTGGCAGACACTGCGAGAACGCGTGTCGGATTATCCGGTGACGGTCGACCTGCTCAGCAGGTTCCGCTCGGCGAAGGAGCAGAAAAAAACTCTGGTCGGCATGAGGGATGGCTCGGTCGATATCGTCGTCGGTACGCACCGTTTACTCGGCAAAGATGTCGGCTTCAAAAATCTCGGCCTCGTCGTCGTCGACGAGGAGCAACGCTTTGGAGTGCTGCACAAGGAAAGGCTCAAGGAAAATTTCCGCAAGGTCGATGTACTCACTCTCTCGGCCACCCCCATCCCGCGGACGCTCTACCTCTCCCTGCTCGGGGCGCGCGACATGAGCACGATCGAGACCCCGCCGCCCAACCGCGTCCCCGTGGAGACGGTGATCTGCGGATATGACGAGCGTATCGCGCGCGATGCCATCCGCCGCGAGATGGCGCGCGGCGGCCAGGTCTATTTTCTCCACAATCGCGTGCAGTCGATCGACCGCATGGCGGAACGACTGAGCGTACTCGTGCCCGACGCGCGTGTTCTCGTCGGCCACGGGCAGATGCCCGAGGAGGAACTGGAGGACGTCATGGCAAAATTTGTGCGCGGCGATGCCGATATCCTGCTCTGCACGACCATCATCGAAAGCGGGCTGGATATTCCGAATGCGAATACCATCATCATCGACCGCGCGGACCGCTTCGGACTGGCGGACCTTTACCAATTGCGCGGACGCGTCGGGCGATCCAACCATAAGGCCTACGCCTACCTGCTCCTGCCGCGCGAGCTGCTGGGCTCAGGCGGGGCGCGCCAGCGCATCGCGGCCATCCGCCAGTATTCAAATCTCGGGGCGGGGTTCCGCGTGGCCATGCGCGATCTGGAGATCCGCGGCGCGGGCAACATTCTCGGCACCGAGCAGAGCGGCCATATCCTCGCCATCGGGTTCGAGTTTTACTGCCGCCTGCTCAAAACCGCGGTGGCCAAGCTCAAGGGCGAGCGCACGCCGGGGCGACCTGACATCCGTGTCGAGATCGACTTTGTCGCCACGGACCCGGGGACAGCTACAATGGGCCAGCTCCCGGCGTGGATTCCGCCGGATTTCATCGCCGAGCCGCGGGAAAGGATTGCCGCCCACCGGGAATTGGCCGAGGCCGAGAACCTGCCGGCGCTGGAGGGGGTCAAATCCCGCTGGCGGGATCGCTACGGACGCCTCCCCGCCCCGGCGCGCAATCTGCTCAAG
>JBAXCT010000103.1:0-7093 GCA_037141375.1 Chthoniobacterales bacterium
GCGCAAGTCCGACCCGCGCCCCTGTTCGCCGCCACCACCGCCGCCGCCGAAGAAATGCTCGAAGATCCCGCCGCCTCCCGATCCGAAAACTTCCCGGAACAGGTCGAAAGGATCATGGAATCCGCCGCCCGATCCGGCGCCCGCACCCTGAAATGCCGCGTAGCCGAAACGGTCGAAGGCCGCCCGTTTTTCCGGATCGATGAGGATGTCGTAGGCCTGCGAGAGTTCCTTGAAATGCTCCTCCGCCTCGGCATTGTCCGGATTCCGATCCGGGTGATACTTCATCGCCAGCTTGCGGTAGGCGGACTTGATTTCCTCCGACGCGGCACCACGGGCCACCCCGAGGAGTTCGTACGGATCTTTGCGATGGCGGGCGGACATCCTCTTTACTTCGCCCCGTCGTCAGCTCCCTTGGAGACGAAGACGCTGGCTGGACGCAAGAGACGGTCGCGCAATTTGTAGCCTCGCCGGGTTTGCCGCAGCACGCGGCCCTCCGGCACAATGGCATCGGATTCGTGGCCGACGGCCTCCATCAACTTGGGATCGAACTCCGCACCCTCCGTGACAACCTCTTCGAGGCCAGCGGCAGCGAGGAAGTCGCGGAACTGGCGCCGCACCATGCCGAGGCCCTGCAAAATAGCTTCGGCGTCCGGCGCCGATTGCGCCGCCTCCAGACCGAGTTCGAAATTGTCGATGACCGGGAGCAGTTCCTCGAGAAGAGAGGAATTGGCGAAACGGATCGCGTCATCTTTGTCCCGCGCGGCCCGCTTGCGGTAATTGTCGAAATCCGCCGCGGTGCGCATGGCCAGATCGCGGAACTTCGCCGCCTCGGCGGCATGGTCGGTCTCGGGCGTCTCGATCGGCGCATCGGTCCCTTCGTTTTCTTCTTTATGTTTCTTGCTCATAGCTTGCGGATAAAAATCAGGGTGATGTCGTCGTGTTGAGGTGTGTCGCCGGCGAATTCCCGCAGTTCGTCCGCGATGTTTTGCACCGTCGCGGCCGCGCCTTTCGGGGCGTTCGCTTGGACCGCCTGCGTCAGCCGGGCCAAGCCGAATTCCGCATCATGCCGGTCGAGGGCTTCGGTGACGCCGTCCGTGTAGAGGAGTATGCCGTCGCCCGGAGCCAGCGTGATGGTGACGTCCGACAAAACCCTATCGAACACATCGCCACTGTCAATTCCCACGGCGATGCCGGGCGGATCGAAGGGGGCGACCTCGCGTCCGGAGGCGCGGTAGATCAGGGGAGGATCGTGGCCGGCGCGCGCCATGGTGACATCGCTCGTGCGCGGGTCCAGGCAGAGGTAGAGCATGCTGATGAAAAGGTCCTCCTTGATGTCCGGGTAGAGTCGGCGGTTGACCTGCCGGAGCACGTCGGCCGGCGAAAGGCATCCTGGCGCCGCCCCGCGCAGAACACTGCGGCACATGCCGGTGATGAGCGCGGCCGGGATGCCTTTGCCCGAGACATCGGCGATGGCCACGCCCCAGCAATTGTCGTCGGCCTGGATGTAGTCGAAATAATCCCCGCTCACATGGCGGGCCGGGATGTTGAGGCTGCCGATGTCGTAGCCGACCAGCTGGGGCGCGGTGTGCGGCAGGAGGATGCTTTGAATCTCGCGCGCGGTGGCCAGGTCGCTGTCGAGGCGGTGCTTCTCGCTTGCCTCGGAGTAGATCGATTCGCTGTAAAGGGCGAAAGCGGATTGGTCGGCGATCGCTTTGAAAATCGCCAAGTCCTCGGATCCGAAGGTCGAACTCATCGGGCCATTGACCACCGCGAGGACGCCCAGCACCTTCTCGCGGTAGGCGAGGCAACCGATCAAAGCCGAGGTAGGTTGCTGCCCCTGCGCGGCCAAGCCGGTCAGTTCGGGGTCGGAAAAATTGTAAATGCGCACACCGCCCTCCTGCCATGCGCGCGCGATGGCGCCTTCGCCGCGCTGCACAGGATGAAGCCGGAGGTAGCTGTCCATCGCCACGGGGTTGGCGGCGGCCTGCTCACGGATGTGGGCTGGCACCTCAATGAGAGGCGAACAGGCTCGGCTGATATAGGCGGGCGAAAGGAAGTCCCCGGAGCGGTCTGCAAGATAGAGCGCGCCACCATGCGCGTTGAGGATGCGCGCGGCGCTCTCGACGATGAGCCGGTGCAGATCGCGACGAGAGCCCCCGCCACCGAGAGCCTCTCCCAGACCGTGCAGGAAATCGAAGACGCGCTCCTCCTCGGTCTGCAGTTCGCGCCATTCGCGGCCGAGCAGGCTGAGGGCTCGCCGCTGACGCACGAGCAGCCAGCCCAGATAGCAGGTCAGCAGGATGAAGACGATGAGCAGGCCGGTCGCCATGGGAACCCGCGCGGGGAGGGGGAAGGCTACGGCCTTCCGATGGGGCGCATCAAGGACGGGGTTCTGCCTTGTGCTTGAGAAAGTCGATGACGTCCCTGAATCGCACCGCGTTCTCGGGGTTCGCCGCCACCAGATTTTCGTGAGCTTCGATGATCGTCTCGCGCTGCGCCCCCTGCGGCGGATTTTCCTCGGCATCGTGCAGCGCGCTTCCCGGCGGGGAGGACAGAGCCTCCTCCTCGAGGGACAAAATGCGGTCCAGTCCGAGGTTCTTGAGCACCTGCGTGCAGCGCGCGTTGGCTCGGATCACGTGGAGCTTCCCGCTTGCCCCGAGGCGCAGGGCGAGGCCGGCGAGAGTTCCCATGAAGGTGGAGTCCATCAGTTCGCAATCCTTGAGATCGACCACGAAGTCGTGGTGGCCTCGCTGCATCATCTCGGCGGAAAAATCCTTGAGCCCCGTGCTGTTCTGGAAACTCCCCCTTCCGGACACGCGGATCCACACCGTTTGTCCGGACAGGCCGACGAGAACTGAGGCAGGAGCGCTCACGCTCCCTCCCCGCGAGGCGCTCGCTGTGCGGGTGAAAAAAACACCGACACGGTTCGCGCTACTTCCACAAATAGGACTGGGTGAGGCCGACGATGCGTCCGTTCTCGATGAGCAGGCAGCGCCAGGCTGTGACCGGGCCGTCGTTGATAAAATCATCGCCCGTCACGTCGAAGGAACTTTTCACCGTGCCCTTGGCCTGCCCGACAGAGGTCTCCTTGGCGCGGACGGCGTTGCCCAGCTTGGCTTGGCGGTACTCGAACCTCACGGTGATGTCGGCCGGACGCCCGGCCCGCCAGAAAATGTCGTAATATGTCCCTTCGCGTTGGCGGCGCTCGTTGGCCGAGAGCGCGCCGAAGTTCATGCGCTGGCGCTCATAGAGAATGACCTCGTTGCGGGTCGGGACCAGGTTGAACTTCTCCTGATTGATCGTGCGGATCGTTTTGCGGAAGCCGAAGTCGCCGCTCAGTTCGAGAGGGAGCACGTTGGCCTCGGGTATTTCCACCGCCGGCGGCGAGGTTGCCACGCAAGCTACCAGCGCGAGAGAAGCCAAGCAGGCCAGACCGAGGCGGACGTTCATCTGGGCATGAAAGAAGGTTTGCCGCCCGATGTCAAACGGCGGCAGCGGGCACAACAATTTGTCTTGCTAGGGTGGTCGGCCCATCGGGATGCTGACCGACGTGAGCCATTTTCGCCAGTCTCTGACCGCCGCGAGGGAGACCTTTGATGCGCTGACTGTTTTGGAGGAACCGTTGACCCGCGCCGCAGCGACCGCGTTGGCTGCGCTGGAAGCGGGGCACAAGCTGATGCTCTGCGGCAATGGCGGCAGTTCCTCGGACGCTGCCCATATTGCCGCCGAATTTGTCTGCCGCTTCACCGGCGACCGCCGGCCCTATCCCGCGCTGGCCCTCGGCGTGGATGGAGGCTTGCTCACCGCGATCGGCAACGACTACCAGTTCTCCGACGCTTTTTCCCGTCAAGTGCATGCCTTCGGTCAGCCCGGCGATGTCCTCATCGGGATCTCCACTTCCGGTCAGTCCCGCAATGTGCTTGCTGCCATCGAAGAGGCGCGCCGCCGAGGCATGATCACCGTCTCGTTGCTCGGCCGCGATGGCGGCTTCACCAAGGGTGCGGCCGACATCGAACTCATTGTGCCGGGTGCTTCGACCGCCCGCATCCAAGAGGCGCAGAAATTTCTCCTTCATGTGCTCTGCGAGATCGTGGAGGAGAAACTTCCCAAGGAATGAATCCCTGGACGGCCTCCGCTGTCTTGGCGGTCTTCGGATTGATCTTCGGTTCGTTTCTCAACGCCGTCATCCATCGTCTGCCGCGCGGTATCGGTCTGTCACATCCGCGGCGCTCGTTCTGCCCCCACTGCGGGCATTCCCTCGCTTGGCATGAAAACATTCCGCTGCTCAGCTGGCTTTGGCTGCGGGGGCGATGCTCTGCCTGCCCGGCGAAAATTTCGCTTCGCTATCCGCTCGTCGAGGCCATGACCGCGGCTCTGTTCCTCTGGCTGTGGTGGAGTTTTCCGCCCGCTGTGGCCGTCGCCTACATGGCTCTCGCGGCGCTGCTTGTCGCGGGGACTTTCATCGATCTGGAGCACATGATCCTGCCCGACACTCTTACCCTCGGCGGCGCGGTGCTCGGCGTGCTCTGCAGCGTTGTCGTGCCGGGTCTCCAAGGCTGTGCGGACTGGGAGGAAAGCCTGCGCTCCAGCCTCTTCGGCGCTGGGGTCGGATTCGCCACCCTCTTCGCCGTGGTCGAACTGGGAAAAATTGCCTTCGGGCGCAAACGCTTTGCGCTCGATCCGCATGAGGACTTCGCTGTGGCCGCGGCGGATGGCAAGGCGCAGCTCAAGATTGGCGAAGAAGTTTGGGAGCTGGATGATTTTTTCTACCGTCCCACGGATGCGCTTGAGGTTCATCTGGCCGATGGAACAACGTGGCGGCTCGGCCGGGCGGGTGTGGAGCGTGACGGTCGGACCACGGCCTACGCGGAGGCCGATGGTTGGCGCGGAGTCGCGCAAGCGGTCGTCGTGCCGCGCGAGGCCATGGGGTTCGGCGATGTGAAACTCATGCTCACGCTCGGCGCATTTCTCGGTTGGCCGGGTGCTCTCTTTAGCATCGGTGCCGGCTCGATCATCGGCGCGGCCTGCGGGGTCGTGCTCATGGCCCTGCGGCGCTTGGGGGAGGCCGGGCGGCTGCCGTTCGGCCCCTACCTCGCGGCGGGCGCCATGCTCTGGATCGCGGCCGGTCCCGCCATCCTCAAATGGTATCTCCACCGCTGCTTTTTTAGCGCCACCAGCGGCTGATCTGCAGGAAGGTCTGCACGAAGATGAAGAGAATCGCGAAGATGACCACCGACAGCGCAGCAGCCCAGCCGAACTGGTAAAATTCGAAGGCGTTCTCGTAGACATACGAGACGAGGATGTGCGTCGCGCCCCCGGGTTCGCCTCCGCCGGAGAAAAGCCAGACCAAATTGAGGCTGTTGAAGTTCCAAACGATGCCGAGCGTGGTGGCCGGGAGCATGATAGGACGCAGCAGCGGCGCGGTCAGTCTCGTGAATTGTGCCCAGGGCGATGCACCCTCCAACTGCGCGGCCTCGTAGACGGAATCGGGGATGGCGCGCAAGCCGGTTAGCGCCACGACCATCATGAACGGGAACCCCATCCACACATTGACCAGCATCATGGCAGCGAAGGCTGCCAGAGGCGCGCCGAGCCAAGCGACGGGCCCCAGGCCGAGCAGCCCGAGCAGGGAGTTCACCGCGCCGTGATCGCCGGTGAACATGCCGCGCCAGGTGAGGGCCGTAATATATTGGGGCATGGCCCACGGCAGCAAAAGCAGCAACCTCCACGCACCTCGGCCGCGGATGAAATTCTGGTGCAGTATGACCGCCAACAAAACGCCGAGCACGATCTGCAGGGCAGTGCAGACGCCGGTCCACACCACGGTGCGGCCGAAGGTTATCCAGAACTCCTGCTCGCGGAATACCGCCGCATATTGCTGGAAGCCGGTGAGGTGCCACCCTCGCATGTGTGAGAAGCTCGCATCGGAGAGCGAGAGGAATACGTTGTAGAAAAGCGGATAGACCAGCATGAGAGCCAGCACCACCAGCGCGGGCAGCAGGCACAGCAAGAGAAAGGCGCGTCGCTGCAACGCGGGATCCCACTCGCCCGGCACGCTCCGCAGCACGGCAGCGTCCCGCCATTCCTCGCTGCCCGGTTTCATAGCGCGCCCTTCCGTTTGAGGCGCGACTGGGGCTTGGTCTTCATCGGCGGGGAATTTGTCGCCTGCCCGGGCACGAGTTGCAACGCGGGTTTTCACCGATGTCGCAGGGACTTGGCTCGGATAGCTGACTTTTTCCCGCTGGAGGAGCCGATCCGGAGGAGGCTTTCCCGTTGCCGCAGCGGCGCGCCCGCGGCATGATCCCGATCTTTTCATGGCAGCCGAAAACTTCAACCTGCAGGTCAACAGGAAGGCACTCGAATTGAACCTCGACCGCCGCGTCTACGGCACTTTCGCCGAGATCGGAGCGGGCCAGGAGGTGGCGCGGCGTTTTTTCTTCGTCGGCGCTGCAGCCGGGACGGTGGCCAAGACCATGTCGGCCTACGACATGACCTTCAGCGATGCCATCTACGGTGCGGTCGACCGCTACGTCAGCCGCCAGCGACTCTGGAGCATGCTCGAGCATGAGTTCGATCTCCTGCGCGAGCGGCTCGACGCAGAGCAGGGGGCAGACAAAACTTTTTTCGTCTTCGCCGACACGGTGGCGGCGCGCAGCTTCCACCGCCATGACGAATCGCACGGATGGATGGGTATACGCTTCCAGACCGACCCGCACGGACCGGTCAACGAGATCATCATCCATGTCCGCATGCTCGACGCCGAGAACATCTCGCAGCAGGAGGCGCTCGGCATCATCGGCGTCAACCTCATCTACGGTGCCTTCCGCTTCCACACCGAGCCGGAGAAACTCCTCGGGAGCCTCCTCGACGACTTGACGTCGCAGCGTATCGAAGTGGACATGGTCCGGTTCAGCGGTCCGGCCTTCGCCGGGGTGGACAACCGCCTGATGAGCCTGCAGCTCGTGGCGCAGGGGCTGGGACGTGCGGCCATGTTCGGGGCGGACGGCGAGGTGCTGCAGCCCGCCGAGGAATTCTACAAGCGCGCGGTGCTGATCGAGCGCGGCAGCTTCCGGCCCGTCACGCACATCACCAT
>JBAXCT010000104.1:0-7064 GCA_037141375.1 Chthoniobacterales bacterium
TACTACTTCAACGCGCGCTCCTATCCGCTGGCTGCCAACATCCAGCGCGAAATGTCTAGAGTCTCGTCCAGTCGCGGAGTCAAGCGCGCCCGCTTCCATGTGCTCCGCAACAACGCCAAGCCCGCGGCCCTCGTCGAGTGCGGATTCCTTTCCAACCCGTACGAGGCGCGACGCATCCGCTCGGGAGGCTACCGCCAACGGATTGCCGAGGCCATCGTCCGGGGCATCGTCAATTCCTCGCGCTAACCGCTTTGCCAGCGGTGCAGTCTGCCCTCACTGGGTAGACGAACGCTTCAGCTGACTGGCCACCGAAGCAGCGATCTCGGCGGACCGATCGGGCGCAAGGTTCGACGCATAGTTGGCGATCCACACAGCCCTCTCTGGATCATCCCATGCCATCCGCGCCGCCGTGGAGATAAGGTCGGGCTCACCGGCCGAATAGGCGGACTTCAACTGCGCCACCTGCTCCTTGGAAAGATCCCCGACGGGCAAATTTCCTTGGCTGCGCACTCCCCACGTATCCATCCCGACACAACCACCGAGCAGGCTGAGCATGGCGGTGGTTGCGACAACAGGAAAGATCCTCACACCCCAAGTAAAAGCGTGGCCGGCCTTTTCGGCAAGCCGTGCTATCTGTGGCTTGCCTGCGGCAACGGAAATCGGTAGGTAAGAGTGCTGGATGAGACTCTATTTCGCGTTCATCGCGATCATCTCGGCCTCCCTCCCCCATGCGGGAGCGGAGGATGTCTCGTCGGCGCTCGCCGCGAACCCTGCCAACTCACCCGCCGTCCCTGCGCAAAGCGCAGAACAAAGCAAAGCCGATGGCAGCAATGCACTTTTCGCCGCCATTGGCCGAGGCGACACGGCTTCCGTCAAAAGTATGCTCCACGAGGGAACTGATCCCAACGCACCCCTGCCGGTCCCGGTGGATCCGGAGGTGGCGCAAATTTTCCGCCAGAACGTGCTCGGATATTTTCTCGGAGGCGAAAGCAACCTCATGCCGCTCATGGCTGCGGCTGCGCTCGGGCACCGCGAGATCGTCGAACTTCTCCTCGCCAAGGGGGCCAATCCTGAAGCGCACACCAAACGCTACGGCACCAACGCGCTGTGGCTGGCCGGATACACGGGGCAAACCGAGATTATGAAAATTCTGCTCGGCGTCACCCCGGGATCCGAGGCCGACCGAATGACCATCGAGGTCGATATCACCGCACAGACGGCCACCCTGATCATCGACAAGATGCCCGGCACGCCGGTGCCGATCTCTTCGGGACGCAAGGGCCACGCGACGCCGAAGGGGGAGTTTGTCGTGACCAACAAGCACCGCTATTGGAGTTCGACCCTCTACCACGCACCCATGCCATTCTACCTGCGTCTCTCCTGCCGCGACTTCGGTCTGCACGCGGGCGAACTGCCAGGCTATCCCGCTTCGCACGGTTGCATCCGCATGAAGAAAAAGGATGCCGAGGAATTCTTCTCCCGCGTCCCGGTGGGCACGCTGGTCGTGATCAAGTAAGCAGCTCGCGCGGAAATTCCATCGAGGACTGACCGGCGGAGATCTCGGCCAGAATGGGACAACCGCAGAATTCTGCGAGCACGGCACAATTAGTCCGCTTGGCTTCGTCGTCGAGACCATCGGCATCATTGAGGATGACACCTTTCAGCGGTACCCCGCGCTGACGGATGCTTTCGAGCGTCAGGAGGGCGTGGTTGAGAGCGCCTAGCTTGTTGCGAACCACGACAATCACGGGCCATCCGAGTTCGGCGGCAAAATCGGCAAGGCAATAACCGCGGACGATCGGCACAAGCCAGCCGCCCGCCCCTTCGCAAAACACCTGCGCGTGGCGCGAGGCCAGCTCGCTCACCACGGCGAGCGCTTGCGCGACATCGGCTGCCGGTTCGCCAAGAATTTCACATGCGCGCGGGGCAGCAGCAGATTTCAGCCACACGGGGTTGAGCGCATCGAGCGATTCCACATGGCCGGAGGCCGCCGCTAGAAGTTCCACATCATCGCGCGGACCACTGCAGAAAGGCTTCGCTGCGATTGCATCCACACGCTCGCCGCGCGCCGCGCGCACCAAAAGCGCAGTGACATAGGTCTTGCCGCAGTCGGTGTCCGTGCCAGTGACGAAATAATGGCTCATAGCCCCCCGACCCCGCCGTGGAGATGGTAGGCCGCCGCGGATAAAACATGCAGCGCCGCCGTTTCGCTGCGCAAGACGTGTTTGCCGAGAGAAAGCGGCACGAATCCGCAGGCCAACGCGGACGCCATTTCCTCTTCCGTCCAATCGCCCTCCGGCCCGATGGCGAAGGTGATAGCGGTGGCATCACCCGCGAAAAATCCGCTCAACCCTCGTCCCCCTGGATGCAGCGCAGGTATGCCCTTATTGCCGGCTGGCGCTGAGGCGAAAGCTGCAGCCGGTCTGGCCAAGGGCAGGATCGCGGGCAACACGAGATGCCCGCACTGCTTGGCTGCCTCCACCGCAATCTGCTCCCACTTGGTACGACGCTTTTCCGCGTCTTGGCCTGCGAGCTTCACCACGCTGCGGTCCCCAGAGACAGGACGAATCGAGGCCGCGCCTAACTCGGTCGCTTTCTGCACGAGCCAGTCGAAGCGCTCGTTTTTGATCAACGCCACGACGAGGTGAATCTCCGGGCGCGGGCGCTCTTCAAACCATTCGCGCGCGGGCTTGAACTCAACCTTCTTTTTGCCCACCGCGATCAACTCCGCCTCCGCCGCGCGACCGGTGCCATCGAAGACGACCACGCGGTCGCCGACCGACAGACGCAACACCTGCGAGGCATGGCGCGCTTCGGACTCCGGCAGTGCGCCGGAGGACCAGACGTGGGGCGGAACAAAAAACCTGGCCATGCTCGCTATGCCACCACCTTGAAACGCCGCAAAGTCTCGTCGCGCTCGGCGCCATGGTCGACTATCGGCAACGGATACCCCTTGGCCAAAGGGTTGGCATCGACAGGAGGTTCGAGCAAGTCTTTCGCTGGCACATCACGCAATTCAGGCACCCATTGTTTGATGTATTTCCCGTCGGCGTCATAACGCTTGGTCTGGCTCCACGGATTCTGGATGCGGAAGTAAGGCGCGGCATCGGCACCGGTGCCTGCGCTCCATTGCCAGCCCCCGTTGTTGCTCGCAATCTCGCCGTCGATCAGACGCTGCATGAAATACTTTTCACCCAGGCGCCAATCGAGGTGAAGATCTTTGGTCAAAAACATGGCGGCGATCATGCGTGAGCGGTTGTGCATATAGCCCGTCTCGTTGAGCTGTCGCATAGCCGCATCGACGATGGGGAACCCCGTCCGCCCCTCGCACCATGCGCGGTATTTCGCCTCGTCCTGATCCCACTCCATCCCGCGGTATTTTGGGTTGAACTCATGCTCCAGCACCTCCGGATAGTGCCACAGAATCTGGAAATAAAATTCTCGCCAGACCAACTCAGCGATGTATTTCCACACGCTGTTGCGCCCGTCGGCATCAGATTCCTCGGACGCCTGCTTGGCGCGCTCGTAGGCCTCGCGCGGCGAAAGGAGCCCGTGCCTCAGATCCTGCGAGAGCCGCGAGGTGCCGTCCTCCCCCATCAGGTCGCGTGTGCCCCCGTAGCGATAGATCGGACCCGCGAGAAATTTCTGCAACCGAGCGCGGGCCGCTTTTTCCCCGGGCTCGATGCCGCCGGTGAAATCCGACACTCCCCACTGCGCTGGCGAGGGCAACGGCGCGCTCTTGATACCCTCCGGCGTCGAAAGTTTTTTCAACCGCGCCCCGAATGGAGGTTTTTCCAGCTTCGCCCACGCCTTCGAATACGGCGTGAACACACGGAAGTTGCCGCCTTCGCCCGTCTTCACCTCGTCCTGTTCGTGCACCGCGGCATCCTTGAAGGTACGCAGCATTCGTCCCTCCGCGGCGAGAGCTGCCGCTAGCTTCTCCTCGGTCGCTCGTCCATGCGGATCCGGGTCGCGGTTCGTATAAATAGCTTCGGCCTGCGTCTCCTTCGCCAGTTTCACCAACTCGGCCACCGCATCACCCTCCCGGACCACCAGCTGGCTGCCGATGGAACGGAGGTTGCCATCAAGCGAGGCCAAGGACCCGCAGAGGAACGTCTGACGCGGCGCACCCGTCCACCGGTGCGCTTTCTTCCATCCGCTCACCACATAAACCGGCACCACCTGCTCCCCCGCCTTGGCCGCAGCGGCCAGCGCCGTATTGTCCGTGAGCCGCAGATCCCGGCGAAACCAATGGATAGCCGTCTTCATCGCCTCGACAATGACGGCCCGCAGCGCGAGAATCCAGCTCGTTGAGCACACCGGAATCGCTCCTGATCATCGCTGGCAACGGAAAGTATCCGTTCCAGCTCGCCGCGGCTGCGCGCCGCAGCGGGGTGCCGCGTATTTTTGCCGCCGCCTTTGAGAACGAGACCGATCCGAAGTTGGCCGAATCGGTAGACGACCTACGCTGGCTCAAGGTCGGGCAGATCGGGAAACTCCTCGCCTACGCGCGGGAAAGCGGCGTCCGCCAAGCCATGATGGCCGGGCAGATCGCGCCGAAGAACCTCTTTGATCTGCGGCCCGATTTCGCCGCGCTGCTCATTTTGGCCAAACTCAAAGAGCGCAACGCCGAGACGCTCTTCGGCGCGGTGGCCGACGCGCTGGCCAAAGAAAAAGTGGAACTGCTCCCCGCCACGACCTTTCTCGAGGACTGCCTCGCCCCGGAGGGGCATTTCGCCGGACCGAAACCCGGGCGCCGCACTCAGAATGATGTCACCTTCGGACTGCGCATCGCCAAGGAATCGAGCCGCCTCGATATCGGGCAGACCGTGGTGGTCCGCAACGGCACCGTGCTCGCCGTCGAGGCCTTCGAGGGAACCAACGAGGCGATCAAGCGCGGCGCGGCGCTCGGACGCGGGCAGGCCGTCGCGGTGAAAGTTTCAAAACCCAACCAGGATTTCCGTTTCGATGTTCCGGTGATCGGACCCCTCACCCTCGAAGCCGGCGCATCCGCCGGGCTCTCTGCCCTCGCCGTCGAAGCCGGACGCACCTTACTCATCGAACCCGAGCAGCTGCGCGCCGTGGCGGAGGAACACAGGATCTCGTTGCTGGGCATCAAACCATGAACACTAAACTTCGCGCGGGCGTCGTCGGCGTCGGCAGCATGGGCTGGAACCACGCCCGCGTTTACCACGAACTCGACAACGCCGAACTCGCCGCTGTCTACGACGCCGATCGCTCCACCGCGGAAAAGGCAGTCCGCAAATACGGGGGCGTGGTCGCCACCTCGCTCGACGACCTCATCTCGCGCTGCGACGCCGTCTCCGTCGCCGCGCCGACCAATCTCCACCACGAGATCGTCATGAAGCTGCTCGCCGCCGGACGTCACGTGCTGGTGGAAAAACCCATCGCGGAAAGCCCGGCGCAAGCCGAGGAGATGGCGGACCTCGCGCGCGAGCGCGGACTCGTGCTGCAGGTCGGCCACATCGAGCGCTTCAATCCCGCGCTCGACGCGCTCGAGCAGCGCCTCAACCGCCCGCGTTTTCTCGAGGTCACGCGCCTCTCGCCGTACCCCGGGCGCAGCCTCGACATCGGCGTCGTGCTCGACGTGATGATCCACGACCTCGACATCATCCTGCACCTCGTGAAGTCGCCCGTGACCAGCGTGGATGCCGTCGGCGTGGCCGTGCTGAGCAAAGGCGAGGACATCGCCAGCGTGCGCCTGCATTTCGCCAATGGGGCCGTGGCCAACGTGAACGCCAGCCGCATCAGCATGAAGAAAGTACGCGAGATCCGCCTGTTCCAAGAAGACGCTTATGTTTCGCTCAATTACCAGAAACAGACGGCCAAAATGTTTCGGCTGAAGGATGGTAAGATCGTGCGCGAGCGCGTCACGATCGACAAAGGCGAACCACTCCTGCGCGAACTGCGCCACTTCATCGACTGCGCGCGCGCCGGTGCCCAACCCAAAGTCGGGGGAGACGAAGCTGCCGCCGCCCTGGAACTCGCCGTGCGGATCACGCGCCAGATCGCCGAGCGCGCCCCGCAGAGGGCCTGATCCCATGCGCGTCTTTGTCGTGGCCGGCGAAACCAGCGGCGACACGCACGCCGCGGCCCTGTTGTCCGAACTGCGTTCCCTCGCTCCGAATCTTCGCATCTCCGGCCTCGGCGGACCAAAACTCCACGCGCTCTCGGCCGATGTCGAGGATTGGACCCACGATGCCGCCGTCGTCGGGTTGTGGGATGTCCTCCGCCGCTACGGATGGTTCCGCCAAAAATTCCAAGAGGCGGTTGCCCGCATCGCGGCAGAAAAACCCGACGGCATCCTTTTCGTCGACTACCCCGGCTTCAACCTGCGGCTGGCCAAAGCGCTGCAAGAACATCGCCCACGCACCAAGCTTATTTACTACATCAGTCCTCAGGTCTGGGCGTGGAACCGCGCCCGCATCCCGCGCATGGCGCGGTGGCTCGACCGCATGCTCTGCATCTTCCCATTCGAAAAAGACCTCTACGCGAAATCCGGCCTGCACACCGATTTTGTCGGGCATCCCATGGCCGGGCGTCTCCAGTTCATCGGCGAGGAATCACGCAATGCCAATCTTTTCGCTCTTCTCCCCGGAAGCCGCGAACGCGAAGTGCGCAAAATTTTTCCTGTCATGCTGTCTGCTGCGAAACAAGTCCTGGCCCGTCGGCCAAAGACCGTCTTCGCCAGCGTCGCTTCCTCGGACAAGATGCAATCTCTCATGCGAGAGATGGCGCACAAGGCCGAGGTCGGCTGCGAGATCGGACTGCGCAACGCCAGCGAACTCATGCAATCCGCAGCCGCCGGCCTTGTCGCCTCCGGCACCGCCACACTCGAGGCCACCTTGTGCGGACTACCCTACGCGCTGGTCTACAAGGTTTCCCCTCTCACCTATGTCGCCGGCCGCGCCGTGATCAAAGTTCCCTACCTCGGCATGGCCAACCTTCTTGCCGAGCGGCCGATCGTGAAAGAATTTATCCAACACGCCGCGACTCCGCTCAACCTCGCCACGGAAGCCCTTCGCCTGCTCGACAATCCATCC
>JBAXCT010000105.1:0-7012 GCA_037141375.1 Chthoniobacterales bacterium
TCGACGGAATGGATCCCTTTTCTGGCCGAACGAGGCGTTGATGCGGTTCATTGGTCATCAGTCGGACCACGCAGCGCCGATGATGAGGTTATATTCGCACACGCCGCGGCACACGGATACGTCATCTTCACCCATGATTTCGATTTCGGAACACTGCTCGCGCTGACGGCGGCGAGCTGTCCTAGCGTGATTCAAGCACGCGTGGATGACACTTCTTCAGGCGCAATCGGAGACGCTGTAGTTGATCTGTTGTGGCAGTGCGAAGGTCCACTGAGCGAGGGATTGATCGTGACCCTGATGCCCGATCGCACAAGAGTGAGGATTCTTCCGATCTGAAGAACGCGGCTGGTTGCGGCTGCATGCCACAAAACGATGCCCGGTGCAGACAAGACAACCGCGATGACGACAGCTGTGATACGGGCGGTTTCGGTGGTGGCGTTGGTGGTGCTCGTGGTGGCGTATGCTTGGATTGCGTTGCGCGAAGACGGGCGGATGATGACCATTCCGTTCTTGCCGCATTGGTTGAAGTATCATCTGGAGCTTCATGCCTATACGCGCAATTGCCCGGCTTTCTTTTTGCTCTCGGTCTTTGCTGCAGGGGCGGTTGCTGGACTGCGACCTGAGTGGAAGGCAGCGTCGTTTGCGCTGTGTCTGTTCGCGCCTTTTGCTAAGGATTTCGCGCAGATCTTCGTGCTGACGCGGCATTTCAATTGGACGGCGACGTGCTGGGGGATTGGTGGAGCGCTGGTCGGATGGGTGGCGACAGCAGCGCTCCTTCCCCTGCTGGTGGCGGATCGAAAATAGCTGGTAACAAGCAGCAAAGAGGAGATTCCAATGGTTTCTTGCCAACTCAAAAGTAAAAAGTAGGAATGTGTGCGGGTGGCAGTGATGATACGAAGGCAATGAGGATGAGGTTAGATCAGTTTGACCCGAAAAAAGGGTTGGATCGTGGGCGCCCCAAGTGGGTGGAGATGATCTGGTATTTGCTGAAGTGCGCCTTCTTTTTGTCCGCGCTGCCGTGGCCTAGTTCGTTTAAAGTCAGCTTGCTGCGGGCCTTCGGGGCGAAGGTCGGACGAGGGGTTGTGATCAAACCTCGGGTCAACGTTCATTTTCCGTGGAAGCTGGAGATCGGCGACCACGCGTGGATCGGTGAGGAGGCGACGATCCTAAACTTCGAACCTATCCGAGTGGGCTCTCATTGCTGCATATCGCAACAGGCCTACCTTTGTGCGGGCGGTCATGATTTTCGCGATGAGGCATTTTCTTACCGCAATGGGCCCATCACGATCGGGGACGGTGTCTGGATCCAAGCACGCGCGTTCGTCTGCCCCGGGGTAGTGATCGGGGAGGAAACCGTGGTCACAACCTGCTCGGTTGTCACGCGAACTCTGCCCCCGAATATGATCTGCTCCGGTAATCCTGCCAGGGAGCGGGGGCCTCGATGGCCGCTGTGACGAGTGGCGAGAGTAAAAAGACCAAGAGACTAAAAGAGCAAGAAACTAAGAGACGGAGGCGCGCGATGAGCGCGCTTTTTGTTTTTTGGAACAGGGCAAGGTTGCGCCAGCTTATCAAACAGGCATGTGGCAAGCGCAAACGTGATAAAGTGCGAGTGCTGGACACGAGGACGGGGAGGGACTAAACATTTTCGTGGATATGCAGGCGCCCACCACGTCGAGGATTAGTGTCAACGGCATCAGGGAGGAGGTGCTGCGGGACGAGCGTTATCCAGTCCATCAGATTGCCGATGCGCTGTTGCCTTATCTGCGGGTTTTGGTCAGCGAGTTCCGTCCAGAGAGGGTGGTACTCTTCGGCTCATATGCTTATGGAAAGCCGACCACCGATAGTGATGTGGACCTTCTGGTGGTGAAGCCACTGCAGGGAAGTGCCCGTGCGGCCGCCACAGCGATCCGCAAGGCATTTCAACCACTGCGTCGGAAAGGCGTGAATTTGCCTTTCGATATCATGGTGCGCGACTCGAGGGACCTGGATGAGCGTCTGGAGCGGGGAGCGATGTTCCATGAGGATATTACGAGCCGGGGAATCTCGCTGGTTTGAGGACGGACGAGAACAACCCGGAGGATTGGCTGAAAAGTGCGAGCAGCCGTTTGGCCTCGGCAGACCGTCTGTTCGCGGAGGAGGGCGCTTCCGAAGCCGCGATCGAGTTGCTTCAGGAATCAACAGAGCGGTTCCTAAAGGCTTATCTCATTGCCCGCGGGTGGCGGATTTGCAAGATTCACGATCTGGGTTCCCTTTTGTCTGAGGCAGAAAAGCATGAGCCCGCATTCGGCGCCTTCGCAGATTTTGCCGATGAGTTGACTGATCAGTTCTGGGCGATCCATTACCCTGGCGGCGATCTTGACGATTCTCCTCCAGACTTTGCCGCGTTGCGCGAACAACTCGCCAAGATGCTCGTGCTTATCCAAGCCTAAGACCTGAACTTTTTCCTGTTTGATGGCACACGAACAAATTTTAGGGATCCCGTTTTTCACCGGCACGGTAGATGAGGCTGTTGCGGAAGCGCTGCGTGGGGCGTTGGTTGTGGCCCCATCAGGCCCCAATCTCGCGAACGAGTTGCGGCGGGTGCCGCATTACCAGGAGGCGGTGACCAACGCGGATGTGGCGCTGACGGATAGTGGGGTCATGGTGGCGGTTTTCCGTGCCGCCACGGGAAAGAGTGTACCGCGGCATTCGGGCCTTAAATTTCTCGAAGCGATCCTCGCCGAGTCGGCGCTGCGTGAACCGGGTGCAGCTTTCTGGGTGATGCCGACGAAGCAAGAGGGAGACGCTATCGCTACATGGTTGCGCTCGCAGGGTTTTCCCACCGACGAGAGCAACACCTATGTGGCGCCGTTCTACCGCGATTACCCGATCAAGGATGAGGAGTTGTTGCGGCGTTTGAAATCGGCCAAGCCCCGTGTTGTTTTCCTTAATCTCGCGGGAGGAAAGCAGGAGGTGCTCGGGGCGTGGTTGCGCGGGCGATTAGACCCTCGGCCGGGGATCGTGTGCACAGGAGCTGCGGTGGCGTTTCTCGCGGGAACGCAGGCCAAGATCCCGGTCTGGGCGGATCGCAGCGGCCTTGGTTGGTTGTTGCGCTGTATCTACGAGCCAAAAAAATTTATCCCGCGCTACTGGAGTGCGCTCCCGCTGGTCGGCATGGTCTGGCGCTGGAGAGACAAGCGCCCGGCATAGCGATATTGCGTCTGCGCCCAGGCGCAGCCTTCTGTTCCTGTATCAATAAATTATCAGACCCCGCCTCGAGCGGTTCGTTTCTTCCTAGAAAAGGCGCCTCGCGGCGCCTTTTTAGCGTTTTGGACTTGAGAAGATGCTGCGGAAAAGTCTCTATCGGAGTTTTCCGACTATGCTGACCAAAGTTTACTCTGCCGCCCTGCACGGGGCCGATGCTCTCGAAGTCGAGATCGAGGTGAATGAGGGCAGCGGGGATCCAAAAGTCGTTATCGTTGGTTTGCCAGATGCCGCGGTCAAGGAGAGCAAGGATCGGGTGACTACCGCGATGGCCAACAGCGGTTACCGTTGGCCGCGCGGACGCACGACGATCAACTTGGCCCCGGCGGACATCAAAAAAGAGGGGCCGAGCTTCGACCTCCCAATTGCTATCGGCATGCTGGCCATCGCGCAGGGGCGCGAACTCTCGCGGTTGCGGGATTGCTGCATCGCGGGGGAGCTGGCTTTAACCGGTGCCATCCGATCGATCAAGGGGGTGCTGCCCATCGCTCTCGAGGCGCGTCGACGCGGTAAAAAGGCGCTCGTGGTTCCGGAGATGAACGCCTCCGAGGCCTCAGTCGTCCAGGGCATCTCCGTGCATGGGGTGAGGAATCTGCGCGAGTGCTTCGAGTTTCTAGATGGAGCCAAAGAAATCCCCGCCACGGTGTCTGATCTCGACACGGTGTTCCGTCGGCATCAGCAGAGTGAAGTGGATCTTGCTGATGTGAAGGGACAGTCCGGGGTGAAGCGCGCGTTCGAGGTGGCGGTTGCGGGCGGGCACAACTTGCTGGTCATCGGCGCACCTGGCGCGGGCAAGAGCATGCTGGCCAAGCGTATTCCGACAATCATGCCGCCGATGACGCTCGAAGAAGCGATCGAAACCACCAAGATCCACAGCGTTTGCGGACTGCTGGAAGGGTCGCACAATTTCGTGGCCATCCGCCCATTCCGCTCACCGCATCACACGATATCCGACGTCGGGTTGCTTGGGGGTTCGACTAACCCAACGCCGGGCGAGGTGAGCCTGGCGCACCACGGCGTGCTCTTTCTCGATGAGTTGCCGGAGTTCAGGCGGTCCACCCTCGAAGTGCTGCGTCAGCCGCTGGAGGACGGCCGTGTGACGATTTCACGCGCTGCCGGCAGCCTGACTTTTCCGGCGGACATCATGCTGGTCGCGGCGATGAATCCGTGTCCCTGTGGATTTTACGGTCATCCCAAGCGCGAATGCCGCTGTTCGCCGGGACAGATTGAGCGCTACCGTCAGAGGGTTTCCGGCCCATTACTCGATCGCATTGACATCCATGTCGAGGCGCCTCCGGTCGAATACGACGAACTGACTTCGAAAGCACCAGCGGAGTCCTCGGCTTCAGTGCGAGCCAGAATCGAAGCGGTGCGCCAGAGGCAGGCTCGCCGGTTTGGCGGTTCCTTGAAACCCGCGCTCAACGCGCGGATGCAACCGCGGCACATGCGCGAGCACTGCGGGATCTCCGAGGCCTGCCACAGCATGATGAAGCACGCTCTTGACGATCTCCATTTGAGTGCACGGGCTCATGACAGAATTCTCAAAGTCGCACGGACTATCGCGGACCTGGCGGACTCCGCCAACATTGAAGAAGACCATCTCATGGAGGCGATCCAATACCGGACACTGGACAGATCGCTATGGATGTAGATGCTGGTTCTGGTAAAAGGCAGGGTAATATGCTTTAATGACGGCGTGGTGCTAAGCATGACGACCTCGTCGCAGACAGGGATATGATTTCGCAAAGAGAAAAAAGCATCTACCTGAGCTTTTCCGTGGCCCAGATCACGTTGGTTTCGGTGCTCTTCGGCTTGTTTTATCTGATCAACGATCAGATCCGCCTCACCTGGCTCTCGGCACCAAGCGGCTATCTGCAGATTCTGATTGTGCTGCTGCTGTCTTTGATCGCCGAGGCGGCATCAAGGCCCAGCGCTATGCGGGTCAGCACAGGCCGGCTGCAGGTCCGGGCGGCGAGGAGTTTGGCTCGCAGACAGTCGTTGTGCTTGGCTGGCGGATTCGGCATTTTTCTGGCACTCACGCGTGACACTAACATCTCCCGGCTCTTCTTGATCGGGATAGTGGTCGCTGCGTACCCGCTTTTTTTGTATAGCAACCGCCACGGGCGTCGATGGTTTCATCGCACGTTTCCCTCCAGCGCTTCGTCGGATAAGGTGAGCACCTTGGTGCTGGGTTCAGCCGAGTGGTGCGAATCTCTCTGCGACCGGCTGGAGGATTTCAGCGTGTATTTCGACACTCAGGAGGCGCTCGTCTTCTCCAAGGACGATGACATCGACAGGATCACATCCGCCGTCGTGTCCCGCAAACCGGATCTGCTCGTTCTTCCATCAAACGAGTTTCCGTATGAAGTGGTCGCGCATTTGCTCGCAGTGGGGGATAGGCGCGGGTTTCGTTGCTGGATTCCGGTGGAGATGTCCAGAAGGCATGGCCGGCGCTTCGAGTTGCAGGATGTGGGAGGACTCTCCGTGCTCTCCCCGCCGACGCTACCATTGGCGGGGGCCTACAACCGTGCGGTCAAAAGGGCCTTCGATCTCGCCGTGAGTTTCTTGGTCATACCTTTCATCTTGCTGCCTCTCATGTGCATCGTCGCTTTGATCCAGCGTCGCTCCTCGCCCGGTTCGCTTTTCTTCCGTCAAGAACGCGTGGGAGAGAATGGTAAAATTTTCCAGATCCTGAAGTTCCGGACCATGCAGGAGGCCAATGACAACGAAGCCCGGCAGGCGTCGGCCAACGACAGGCGGGTTTATCCGGGGGGGCGCTGGCTGAGGCGCCTGAGCATCGACGAGTTTCCGCAGTTCTTCAACGTTCTCCGCGGGGAGATGAGCGTGATCGGGCCGCGGCCGCACATGATCGAGCATGAGCGGGAGTTCGAGAAATTCCACGAGCTCTATGGCAGCCGCCGCTATGTCAAACCCGGCGTCAGCGGGTTGGCGCAGGTGGCCGGTTTTCGCGGGGAGGTCAAGGATGCTCGCGATATCCGCGGACGGGCCCGTTACGATCTTTTTTACGTCAAGCACTGGTGCCTAGGCCTCGATATTCGTTTGGCTCTCCAGACCTTCCTTCAGGTCGCCAGTCCGCCCGAAAAAGCCTACTGAGGCTGACGGCTGTCCACGACGTCCGTTTGGGTCCATTCCTCTGACCGGCCAACCGCTTTCCGGCAGGGGGCTCTACTCCCCGCACACTGTGAGGCTTTACGCAAAAAATAAAATGAACGATCGTTTGGAACGTGTGTCAGAATCTATGTCACTAAATCAACCCCGAAAGGACATAAATCATCATGGAATCTTCAGACACAAACATCAGTCTTTACCTCAGAGAGATCAGCCAGGTTCCTCTGCTGACCCCGGTCGAGGAGGTCAAACTCGCCAGCCAGATCAAAAGAGGCAACAAAAGGGCGCGGGAAAAGATGATCACCGCCAATCTGCGCCTCGTGGTAAAAATCGCCCACGACTTCAACAACTACGGTTTGCCACTGCTTGATCTGATCTCGGAGGGCAACATCGGCCTGATGAAGGCGGTAGAGCGCTTCGACCCGAAGAAGGGAGGCAAACTCAGCACGTACGCTTCATGGTGGATCAAGCAATCGATTAAGCGGGCCTTGGCCAACCAGAGCAAAACCATCCGCCTGCCGGTCCACTTGGTCGATAAAATCGGGAAGATCCGTCGCGTCGCCGCACAGATGACCGAGGAGGATGAGTGCATATATGTGAAGTTGACGTATGCGGGGCGACGAGGATCTTCATGTGAAGA
>JBAXCT010000106.1:0-6974 GCA_037141375.1 Chthoniobacterales bacterium
TGCCACATGGCGGAGATCTGTTTTCCGGTTTTGGCGCCAGCGTGCAATCGCGAGACGGCCAACGGCTCAGGCAGATATTGCCATTTCACGCGGGTTCCGAGCCGCAGCCAATACTCGTGATCCATGCAGTAATGGAGTGACTCGTCGAATCCACCGAATTGTTCGTGAATCCGCCGCCGCCACCACACCGCAGGTTGCCCGAGCGGGTTGCGTTGTCGCAGCTTGTCCGCGCGGAAGTCAGCCGCCGATTTACGACGCTTACGCCCAGACTTACCCTCAAGGAAAAAGTAGTCGGCATAGACAACATCGATCGATTCGTCTTCGGCGAACTTGGCCATGACGCGCGCTACCGTCTGAGTCTCATACAAATCATCCGCGCAAAGGTAGGTGAGGATATCTCCCCTCGCGCGTTCGAGCCCTTTGTTGATCGCGTTCGACTGCCCGGTATCCGGTTCGGAGATCCAACACGCGAAGTTCTGCGAGCTGAGCACGGATGTTGTTTCGTCTGAGGATCCGCCGTCGATCACGATGTGCTGGACCTCATGGGATGGGGCGTTCGCGGCCGCTGTGCTCACCGAGGCCAGGCATTCAGACAAATAGCGGCCCTGATTGAGCGAGGGGGTGACGACGGAGAGGCGCATGGTCAATCGGCCTTGAATTTTTTTCCGAGCACTTTTTGGAAAATTTCCTCGTAACGAGCCAGCACCGTTTCCCAACGGAAAAGTTCAGCTCGGGCACGCGACTTTTTCCCAGCCTCGGCGCATGCCTCGGGATTGCGCTGTGCCCATTCTAACTTTGCGGCCAGCGCACGGACTGGATCCGGCGGACCGAAAGGAATCCCCGCATCGCCGAGTACTTCGCGCGTGGCCGCACAGTCTTGGTAGATGATGGCCTTCCCCATGCCGATTTGGTCGAGGAGCACCAGACGCGTCGCCTCGATGGTTGCCGGCATGACGAAGGCCCGCGCGTTTTGGCTGAGTTCAATATAGGCATCGGCAAAGCGCTGCCCGGCGAAGACCACGTTCGGTGTGGACAGGGCCCGCAAGCGGCGCTTGTAGGCGTGCTCGTAGGGGTCATCACCCACGATCACCAGCGGAAGAGGATCGGCCAGCAATTTGTAGGCTTCCAGCAGGAGTTCCGCTTCGTTCTCCGGGGTCAGGCGCGAGACATAAAGGAAATATCCGTCAGGGCGGAGATGCCATTTTTCAAGTTCGCCACCGCGCACCGGTTCGTCGCGGACAGTGAGTCCGTAGGACAAGTGTTCCGGCCGGGTGCCGTAGTTCTTTTCATATCGATCTGCGATGGTTGCGCTGTCCGCGATCACGCAATCGGCCGAATCGACGGCCCATCGTTCGCTCCGCTGCAGCCAAGAGCGCGCGAAGCCGCGCCATTTTTTCCTGCGGAAATCAGCGCCATCAACATTGATAACGACTTTCGTGCCGCGCAGGCGTGCGAGGCGTCCGAGGATCGCATTACCCACCCCGCACAGGTAGATGATGTCATACTTGTGACGCATGGCATCGAGCATCGAGAGCGTGGTGTGCACGATGGTGTCCAAACTTTTGGTCGGGATGGTTGGAAGTCCGATGATTTTCATACCTTCCCATACGGGTTCGGGCGGGCCGAAATAGGGCAGGCGGTTGTAGACCGTCACCTCGTGGCCGCGGGCGGCGAGACGTTTGCCCAGTTCTTCCACGACGACCTCAAATCCGGAGTAACGCGCCGGCACGCCTCGCGAACCGAGGAAGGCGACGCTTGGAAGAGTGTTTTTGTTCGTGCGTCGAGGCGCACCAAGCAGGGTGTCGCGGAGAGTATACCAGACAAAGAGGGAGTTGAACCGCGCGTAGCGCCGCCAGAGCCGGCGGGGCTCCTGCCAAAGCCGGTAGACCCACGTGATCCCCAGCTGCTGCATCCAGGATGGTGCAAAAGTGCGCTCTCCGGCGAGCAGCGCGAAAGCATCACCTACAGCTAAGAAAACCCCGCGCTGGTGTCGCGACAGATTTTCGATGATCCATCTTTCCTGACGCTCGCCTCCCAGCGCGACCCAGACAAAGTCCGGCTTGGCCTCGCCGATGGCGCTGGCAAAACTTTCCTCGTTCTGTTCGCTCCACTGCTGGAATGGCGGGGAGAGGGTGCCGGCGATCTCGATGTCCGGTTGGATTTCGCGGAGATGCTCGACCAAGGTACGTAGTGTGTCCACCGTGCCGCCAAAGAGAAAATGCCGCCAAGGCCTTGGCGTAGCGCGGACCATTTTCTCCATGAAATAAGGACCGTAAACACGGTCACCCAGTCCGGCCCCTTTGGCGTTGAGCGACCAACGCAGCGGCATCCCGTCCGGTAGGACAAGATCAAACCGCCGTATGACGCGCCCGAAATCTTCCTTATGCCGCGCCAGCGACACGATGTGCGTGTTGCTAGCCGCCACCGCTGCCGGCCGGCCGGCTCCGGCAAGGCGGAGGCTCTCGGCGATGGCCGAATCGTAGTTTACCACCGCCACGGGTGTGCCCAAGATCTCGATTTTGCGGGGCGGTGCACTCACGCCATCTCAAGCTATCGGACGGATTCGGTCGGGGCAATGACGCGCCCCGAAATCGCTGGCCGTGGGGGGCGGTCAAAATTATCCTTTCCCCATGACCCTCACTGCCAAAATCGACCAGGACATCAAAGAAGCGATGAAAGCCAAGGCGGCGGATCGCCTCGGTTCGCTGCGCATGCTCAAGTCTTCCCTCAAATATGCCGTCATCGAAAAAGGTGCCGCCACCGAAGCGGATCTGACCGATACGGACGTCATTACCGTCGTCCGCAAGCGCATCAAGCAGTGCCAGGATGCCATCGACGGCTTTGTCAAAGGCGGTCGTCCCGAGCAGGCCGAGAAGGAAAAAGCCGAGATGGTCCTCTTGGAGAGTTACCTTCCGGCCTCCCTCTCACCCGATGAATTGGCCTCCCTTGTTCGCTCCGCCATCGCCGAGACCGGCGCCACCGGCAAGGCGCAGATGGGCGCGGTGATGAAGGTTGTCATGGCCAAGGCCGCCGGCCGGACCGACGGCAAAGCGGTCAATGCGGAGGTGCTCAAGCAACTTGGCTAAGTCGCACACAACGAAAAACAAGACCGGCGTGTGGGCGGTCATCGTGGCCGGCGGTTCCAGCCGCCGTATGGGTTTTAACAAATTGACCGCCGACCTCGAAGGACGGCCGGTGCTGGCTTGGAGCATTGGCGCATTCAACGAGTGTTCGGACATTGATGCGATCGTGCTGGTCTGTGCGGCCAGCGCGCGCGGCGAACTCGAAAAAATCGCCCGCACGGCGGCGCCGGAAAAACTCCGTGCCGTGGTCGAGGGCGGTACCCATAGGCACCTCTCCGTATCTGAGGGACTCCATTGCGTCCCGGCCGATGCCTCGATGATCGCGGTGCACGATGCTGCCCGTCCGCTGGTCACCAACGAAGCTATCGAGCGTTGTCTCGATACCGCTCGCAATACCGGTGCGGCGGCCTGCGCTCGCCCCGTCACGGACACGCTCAAACGGATCAACGACGAGGGATTTGTCATCGAGTCGGTCGACCGCTCCGAACTCTGGGCGGTGGAGACGCCGCAGATTTTCCGCGCCGATCTGCTCCGGCACGCCTACGAGGAAACGCTCTCCGCCGGCGGCAATGTCACGGATGAAACTTCCGCCGTGCAGGCAGCAGGTGCTCCTGTCGCGCTGGTCGAAACTTCCGGATGGAACGGCAAGATTACCTTTCCGGGGGATCTCGACCTTGCTCGCCTCATTCTGCGCGGACGGTCGAAAACCTGACCAAATGTTCGCCCGTCTGCTGCTGACCGGCATGGTGTTTTTCCTGATCACGGGTGCCGCATTGATGTTTTTCGGCCCGCTGATGCACGGCCGTGCGGCAGGGCAAAAACTCCCCGCCTGCCCGTATCTGGCAAGAGCAGATCTCTCGGGAATTTCTCCCGAAGTCATTGTCGCCGCCGGTGCTTATGAGGCCATCCGCGAGACGCTGGCGCGGGATTCGATCGAGGGAGTGGCGCCGCAAGCCGAACTCATCGCCCGCACCTTCGCCACGACCGATCCCAAGCTCTCCATCTGCGCGAAGCGTCTGGCCGGGGAGCAGGACGTCGAATCGGCGCGCCGCGCCTTCATGCGGCTCAACCGCCTGATGGAAAAAGACGCCGAGCGGCCCGTTCCCGGCAAGGAATCAGCCTAGGGCGTGCTTGTGGAAAGATCGGGGCGCGCTAGATTCGAGGGCCCGATTCGACCATGAATGCTGCACCGACCAGTTCCGAGATTCGCCAGAGCTTCCTGGATTTTTTTCGCGAGAAGCAGCACACGCTTGTGCCCTCGTCGAGTCTGATGCCCGACTCGCCGAATCTGCTCTTCACCAACGCGGGCATGAACCAGTTTGTGCCCATTTTCCTCGGCAACGCCAACGCGGATGTCACGCGCTGGCCCGGGGCGGTGGCGGGATCCGACACCCGCGCGGCGGACACGCAGAAATGCATCCGCGCCGGAGGCAAACACAACGACCTCGAGGATGTCGGACTCGACACCTACCATCACACTTTCTTCGAGATGCTCGGTAACTGGAGCTTCGGGGATTATTTCAAAAAAGAAGCCATTGCCTGGGCTTGGGAACTTCTGGTCGATCGATGGAAGTTTCCAGCGGCGCGGCTTTACGCCACGGTTTACTCCCCTGCACCCGGTGATCCGAGCGAGTTCGATCAGGAAGCTTGGGATCATTGGGCGGGTCACTTCCGTGCCGTTGGCCTCGATCCTGCGGTGCACATTGTGCCGGGCAGCAAGAAGGACAATTTTTGGATGATGGGCGACACGGGACCTTGCGGGCCGTGCTCCGAGTTGCATGTCGACCTCACGCCGCAGGGTGACACGCGCGGCGCGCTCGTCAACAAAGGCACCGCCGAGTGCATCGAGATCTGGAACCTTGTCTTCATCCAGTTCAACGCTAATCCGGACGCGACCTTCACCTCCTTGCCCGCCCGCCATGTCGATACCGGCATGGGCTTCGAGCGCGTGTGCTCCGTCATGCAGGGGACGAAAGGATTCACGGAGTTTTCCAACGCGCGCATCTCCAACTATGAGACGGATGTTTTTCGCCCGCTCTTCGCTGAGTTGGAGAAACTCAGCGGCAAGCAATATACTTCGACTCTGCCCGAGTCCGGCTCCACCGGTCGTAGCGAGCAGGAAAACACAGACATCGCTTTCCGGGTTATTGCCGACCATGCGCGCACGCTCAGCTTCGCCGTTGCGGATGGTATTTTGCCTGGGAACAACGACCGCAACTACGTCCTCCGCCGCATCCTTCGCCGCGCGGTCCGGTACGGCCGCACGCTCGGTTTTCACGAACCATTTTTTTACAAACTCAGCGCTGTTCTCGCCCGGAGCATGGGCGACGTGTTTCCTGAATTGAGGTCGAAGCAAGCGCACATTGCGCAAGTGCTGCGCGGCGAGGAGGAGGCCTTCAACCGCACCTTAGACAAGGGTATCGCGCTCTTCGAGGCCGAGGCGCAGGCTCTGCCAGGACGCGGCGCAAGCGAGATTTCAGGCGCCTTCGCTTTCCGGCTCTACGATGAGCAGGGCTTTCCCCTCGATCTCACGGAATTGATGGCTCGCGAGCGTGGATTGACTGTCGATACGACGGGATTTGAAAAATTAATGGACGCACAGCGCACCCGTGCACGGGCCGCGCAGAAAAAGCAGATCATCTCCGTCTCGGAGGTTGCCACCAAGGAACCAACCCGCTTCGTGGGTTACGAACAACTGTCCGCCCAAGCTAAAGTTCTCGAGGTGGTCGACCTCAAGGGCAAACTCGCCGTCGTTCTCGACACCAGCACCTGCTACGCGGAAATGGGAGGACAGGTCGGCGACAGTGGGGAGCTTCGTTCCGGCGCTGACCTCTGGCGTATCGTCAACACGCAAAAAGCCGGGGATGTCTGGCTGCACGTGCTGGAAGGGGAAGATGCCCCTAACGTCGGCACGGATATCGAGCTGCAGGTCGACCGATCGCGTCGTGCTGCCATTCAGCGTCACCACACCGTGACCCATTTGCTGCATTGGGCCCTGCACGAACTGGTCAGCCGCGAAGCTGTGCAAAAAGGCAGCTATGTCGGTCCTGACAAGCTCACCTTTGACTTCAGCAGCGCGGCGCTTAGCCCCGAGCAGATCGCCGCCGTCGAGCGTTTGGTGAATGAGAAAATTCTGGAAAATGCCCCAGTCAGCTGGAGCGAGGTTCCTCACGCGGAGGTGCGCGGACGTTCCGATGTGATGCAGTTTTTCGGCGACAAATACGGCGAGAATGTCCGGGTCGTGCAGATAGGGGGTCAGGCCTCCGCTCTAGACGGCTATAGCATGGAGTTGTGTGGAGGCACGCATGTGCGAGGCACGGGCGAGATCGGGCTTTTCCGCGTTGTCAGCGAGGGAGCTGTGGCTGCCGGCATCCGCCGTATCGAGGCTGTGGCCGGCACCGAGGCGCAGTTGGCGGCCGGGTCCGATCGTGAGCGCCTCAAGTCGGTCGCCGCCAAACTAGGATCACCTCTTGCCGACCTCGAGAAAAAGCTCGATGCCTTTCTCGCGCAGCAGAAGGACCTCGAAAAATCGCTCAAGTCGGCACGCCAGCGGGAGGCCGCCGCTCAAGCTGGCGATTTGCTCTCCAAGCAAGAAATGATTGGTCCCATCCCTGCCATCATCGCCAATCTAGGCGAAGCCGATGGCGATGCGTCACAGTCTGCAGTCGACGCCCTGAAAGCAAAATTTACCGGCGTGATCGTGCTCGGCGGATCATTCGCGGGCGCAGTGGCTCTTGTTGCCGCCGTCGGACCAGACTATTCGGGTAAGGTGGCCGCTGGGAAAATTATCCAGGCGATCGCTCCCATCGTGGGAGGCAAAGGAGGGGGCCGTCCGGACAATGCCCGCGGAGGAGGCAAGGATGCCTCGAAGCTCGATGACGCTCTCGCAGC
>JBAXCT010000107.1:0-6968 GCA_037141375.1 Chthoniobacterales bacterium
CCAAAAAGACTGCCGGTGTTCTGGTCAAGTTTTGTCGGCGGGCAAGACGGACTCCTTCAGCGCCGGTGCGTTCGCCTCCGCCTTGGCCGCCCCAGCTTGGTCGAGCATGGAGCCTTTCGTTGTTTATCCTGCGCCGCGCGCGGCCTCCCATGTTTCCGCCACAGCCCACGCGCCGCCGCTTGAGGTGCGAAGTCGGTTGCAAGTCTGGTTGATTTGATTTTGGCAGCCTGCGGGATCGGCGGCATTCGTGGCCGACCGATCGTTCTTTTTCCGTAGACGGCCCCTCGGGGCCCAACCAAAACTCGAAACAACCAATGAAAACCTACCTTCTTCTTTTTCTCCTGCTCGCCGGGTGCTCTCGCCCCGCGGGAACGGAGCGCGCGGTCAAATTTTATCAATGCTCCATGCATCCGTGGATCACCTCGGAGCAGCCGGGGCAATGCACCATCTGTGGCATGGATCTTGTTCCGGTCTATGAAGGCGAGGATGGCGCCGCTTCGGATGCCGGAAGGGTGACGCTGATGCCTTCGACCATCCAGACGCTGGGCGTGGCTGCCGCGCCAGTCGTGCGCGGATCGCTGGAGAGGACGATCCGCGTGTCCGGTGTCATCGAGGATGACGATACCAAGCATACGGTGATCTCGGCTTTCTTCGCGGGTCGCATTGACCGGGTTTTCGTCGATCACGTCGGCGAGCGCGTAACGCCCGAGCAACCGCTTGCCCTGATCTACAGCCCCGAACTGCTTTACGTGGTCCGAGAGTTCCAGAGCGCATCGCGTCGTGGTAGCGATGATCCGCAGGCTGCCGTGGCGAGGCAGAGACTCGTGCAGTTCGGGCTAACGGCGGTGCAGGTGCAGCAGCTGTCAGACGGCTCGCGCACCGACTACGGACTGAGCCTGCGTTCCCCGGTAGCAGGGGTTTTGGTGAAACGCGATGTTTATGCTGGGAAATACGTGCAGGCGGGGGATGTGTTGTTCGAGATTTCCAATTTCGATGTCATGTGGTTCCACGCTAATATTTACGATCAGGATTTGCCTTGGATCCATATCGGGGCCAAGGCAAAAGTGACTACGCCGTCCTTGCCCGGCCGCGAGTTCGAGGGAACGGTCACGCTCATCGATCCGAGCTTCGATCCGGTCACCCGCACCACGCGCGTCCGCATCGAGGTGCCCAACCCGGTGGTCCAATCGCCCTCCGGCTATTCGCATGAATTGCCGCACATGGCCTATGCCGATGCCGCGATCACCAGTTCGGTCCCTGATGCGCTTCTCGCGCCGCGCACTGCGGTGCTCGACACCGGATCGCGCGCCGTGGCCTATGTCGACCATGGAAATGGCGCCTACGAAAAGCGCGATGTGCGCGTCGGACGGCGCGGCGACAGTAAAGTCGAAATCCTCGGTGGGCTCGCCGCAGGCGAGAGTGTGGTCACGCAGGGAAACATGATGATCGACGCCGAGGCGCAGATGGCACAACCGGAGTCGCTGGGCGTTGCCTCGAGCAGCGGCCAGACGGAATCGGCCGAGGTGCCGGAGGCGATGATGAAACAATGGACGTTGCTCAGCGAGGCGGCCGCCGCGCTGGCCGCCGATGATCTCGCGGCGTTCAACAAAGCAGGTGTCGTTCCGACGGCGGCGGCGCCGCTGGCCGACGCGCGCAAGTCTTTCTACGAAGCGGTTCAGCCCGCGGTGGAGGAGGCGCTGCAGCATCCGGGGCACGTGAAGATCTACGAGTGCCCGATGGCTTCGACATCCTTCCCCGGCGCGCCGCAGAAAGCCCGGTGGATCCAGCTTGACGGCCCCCTGCGCAACCCGTGGTTCGGCGCAAAAATGCCGAAATGCGGGTCGGAGATCACCCCATGATCGCCTGGATCATCAACTGGTCGCTGCGCAACCGGTTTCTCGTTGCGTGCGGTTTTCTTCTCGTCCTGGCCTTCGGCATCTTCGCGTTGCGCCACAGCCCGGTGGATGCGATCCCGGACCTGAGCGAAAATCAGGTGATTGTCTTTGCCGACTGGCCCGGACGCAGTCCGCAAGAGGTGGAGGACCAAGTCACCTACCCGCTCTCCACCAGCCTGCAGGGTTTGGCCGGCGTGCAAGAGGTTCGCGGTATCTCCATGTTCGGATTTTCCCTGCTGACGGTCATCTTCGAGGACACGATGGACAATTACTTCGCCCGCACGCGCGTGCTCGAGCGGCTGAATTTTCTCGGCGACCAACTGCCGGTCGGCGTGGTGCCGCGCCTGGGCCCTGATGCCACGGGCCTCGGCTGGGTTTATCAATACTATTTCGATGTCGACGCCGGCAGCGCGAAGGACATCGACCTCGGGAAGCTGCGGTCATTGCAAGATTTCTTCATCCGCTACCAACTTGCCTCGGTGCCCGGCGTGGCCGAAGTCGCCGGAATCGGTGGCTTCGTGAGGCAGTATCAGATCGCGGTGTCGTCGGACAAAATGCGCACCGCGAAAATTTCGTTGCAGGAGGTGATGCAGTCGGTCGGTTCGGCCAATCTCAATGTCGGCGGCAAGGTGATCGAGGAAAACGGACAGGAGTTTGTCGTGCGCGGGATCGGATTGGTCGGTTCGGTCTCCGACCTTGAGAATATCGTGATCCGCGAGGCCGGTGGTGTGCCGGTCTATCTGCGCGACTTGGCCACGATCAGCCTCGGGGGCGAGTTCCGACGCGGCGCTCTCGATGTTGATGGTCGGGAGGTGGTCGGCGGTATCGTGGTCATGCGCACCGGCGAAAATGCCATGGCCGTCATCAACGGCATTAAAGAAAAAATCGCACAGATCCAATCGAGCTTGCCTCCGGGCGTCACGATCAAGCCTTTCTACGACCGCAGTGGTTTGATCGACCGGACGATTGACACGCTGAAGGGCGCACTCATCGAGGAGATTATCCTCGTGACCTTGGCCCATATCCTTTTCCTCTGGCACTTCCGCAGTGTTCTCATCGTCACCATCCCGCTGCCGGCGTCCATTCTCATCGCGTTCATTCTCATGCGGCAGTTTGGTATCACCTCGAATATTATGTCGCTGGCCGGCATCGCCATCGCCATCGGCGTGCTCGTCGATGCGGCCATCGTCATCACGGAAAATGTCATCCGCCGCTGCGAGCAGGCGACGGACAAAAAAGGCTCGCCGTTGACCGCATCCGAGACCATGCGCGTGACCGCCGAGGCCTCAACACAGGTCGGTCGTCCGGTGTTTTTTGCCATGGCGATCATCATTCTCGCCTTCCTTCCTGTTTTTGCGCTGACCGGGCAAGAGGGAAAGTTGTTTCATCCGCTGGCCTTCACCAAAACCTTCGCCATGGTGGCGGCCACCTTGCTCGCTGTGACTATCGTGCCCGTCCTGTGTTCATGGCTGGTGCGCGGTCCTTTTCATCCCGAGGGATCCAACTGGATCATGCGTCCGCTGCTCGCCCTCTATCGTCCCTCCCTCGACTGGGCGCTCTCGCATGGGCGCCAGGTTCTCGGCTTGGCCGCGGCGCTGCTCGCCGCGGCCTTTTTTCTCGCCCTCGGATTGCCGCAGCCGGCGGTCGATTGGCTAGGGGCGCGAGGCTTCAATCGTCTCGCTAATTTCGCGGGGGGGATCGGATCGGAATTCATGCCGCCGCTCAACGAGGGCAGCCTGCTTTTCATGCCGGTGCTTTTGCCCAGCACCTCGCTCACCGAGGTGAAGCGCATCATGTCGTGGCAGGATCGCGTCATCCGCAGCTTGCCCGAGGTGGTTTCATCGGCGGGCAAGCTCGGGCGGGCGGACACTCCCACCGACCCGGCTCCGGTGGAAATGATCGAGACGACTATCACGCTCAAGCCCGAGGCCGAATGGCGTCCCGGCATGACGCGGGAAAAAATTGTCGCCGAACTGACGGAGAAGCTCGCCATGGTGCCGGGCTATGTTCCTGGGTTTCTCCAGCCGATCGAGAACCGCATCCTCATGCTGAGCACCGGTATCCGCGCCCAAGTTGGCATAAAAATTCTCGGCAGCGATCTCGACGTGCTGCAACGGAAAGCCTTCGAGGTGGAAAAGGTCCTGCGCACTGTGCCCGGGGCAGTCGGTGTGGCGCCATCACGCGTGCAGGCCAAGCCTTACCTCGAAATCATCCCCGACCGCGTCACGCTCGCCCGCTACGGGTTGTCCCTGCGCGATGTGCTCGATTACGTCGAAGCCGGAATGGGCGGGGTCAATGTCACCACGACTATCGAGGGGCGCCAACGTTTGCCGGTGCAGGTCCGCCTTTCTAGGGAGGACAGGGATGACATCAACAAGCTCGGCCGCATCCTCGTTGCCGGGCGCGATGGCGTCTATGTGCCGCTCGGGCAACTGGCGGAAATCCGCCGCAACATCGGGCCGAGCGAAATCCAGAGCGAGGATGGCCTGCTGAAGTTGTTCGTGCAGGCCAACGTGCGGGGGCGCGATCTGGGCGGTTTTGTCGAAGAGGCGCAGCAGCGCATCGCTGCGGAGGTCGCGTCCGAACCCGGCGTGACCATCGTTTGGAGCGGTCAGTATGAGCACCAGTTGCGCGCGCGACGCACCCTGCAGGCCGTGGTCCCGGCCGTGCTCCTCATCATTTTCCTGCTGCTCTACGTCACCTTCCACAGCGCGCTCGAGGCGGCGCATGTCATCCTCGCTGTGCCTTTCGCGCTGACCGGCGGCGTCTTTTTGCAGTGGTTGCTCGGCTTCAATTTCAGCGTGGCCGTATGGGTCGGCTACATCGCCCTCTTCGGTACCGCGATCCAGACCGGTGTGGTCATGGTGGTCTATCTCGAAGAGTCTCTGCAGAAAAAACGTCAGGAACTCGGGGCCAATTTCACCCGGGTCGATCTGCTCGCCGCGATCAAGGAGGGGGCCATTCTGCGTTTGCGTCCCAAGGTGATGACCGTTTCCACCGTGATCGCCAGCCTTTTGCCCATCATGTGGAGCACGAGCACCGGAGCCGAGGTGATGAAACCGATCGCCACGCCGGTCATCGGCGGAATGGTGAGCAGCCTTCTCCATATCCTCATCGTGACCCCGGTCATCTTCTACGCGCTGCGTTCGCGGGAGATCTTCGGGCGCGGTCCCGGGGGTGGAAACCCGCCAATTGGAGGGTGAAAGTCGCCGCGATTGTGTTATTATCAGACTCTTTATGTCCGATTACCTCCGCGTGGCTGGCATCCTTCTGGAAGTCCTGCTGCTTTTTAACCTGATCATCATCGCCCACGAGATGGGCCACTTCGTCGCGGCGCGCTGGCGCGGACTGGTCGTGGAAAAGTTTGGCATATGGTTCGGCAAGCCGCTCTGGAAGAAAACAATCGGCGGCGTCGAATACAGCCTCGGATCGATTCCGGCCGGCGGATTTGTCGCGCTGCCGCAACTCGCGCCGATGGAGTCGGTGGAGGGCGAGAGCAAGCATGACCGCACCGCCCTGCCTCCGGTGTCGGCTTTGGACAAAATCATCGTCGCGATCTCCGGCCCGGTCGCCAGCATAACCCTCGCGCTCGTCTGCGCCGTGATCGTCTGGTTCGTTGGCCGTCCGGTCAGCGAGGCGGAGACGACCACCGTCATCGGCTATGTGGTGCCCGACGGCCCTGCGGCCAAGGCGGGGCTGCAGTCTGGGGACAAGATACTTGAGGTCAACGGACACGCCGTGAGCAGGTTTGCCGGCATGGGTCAGGTCCGCCAGAGCGTGACTTGGAATATCGTGCGCAGCGAAGAGCCGCTTATCCCGATCAAGTTCGAACGTAACGGCCAGCTTATGAAGGTCGAGGTCGAGCCGACGTTGCCGCAGCGCGAGGGGTGGGGTCGTCGAAGGCTCCGGCAGATCGGGATCCTGCCCGCCCAGACACCGATGGTAGCGAAAGTTTTTCCCGAGAGCCCGGCTGCCGAAGCCGGTCTGCAACCGCGCGATCTGGTTGTGGCGGCCGACGGCCAACCGCTGCTCAGCCTTGCGGCGTTGTCCGAATATCTCGACACGCACGAGGCGGGCAAGCCCGTCGCGCTCACGATCAGGCGCGATGGCACCGACCAGACAGTCGAGGTCACGCCCCGCACACCCGAGGGCGCGAAGAAGCCGCGGGTCGGCATCATGTGGGATGATCGCGGTCTGACCACCATCGAGCATCCCAACCCGTGGGTTCTCGTCGTCGGGAGCGTGCGCACCATGTTCGACACGCTTTCCGCCGTACTCTCGCCGCGCAGCGACATCAAGGCCGAGCACCTGAGCGGTCCGGTCGGCATCATGCGTATCTACTACTTGCTCTTCGAATCGCCGGACGGCTGGCGCCTGGCCATCTGGTTCAGCGTGGTCCTCAACGTGAACCTCGCCCTGCTCAACATGCTGCCCATTCCGGTGCTCGACGGCGGACACATCACGCTGGCTATCATCGAGGCGATCCGCCGCAAGCCAATCAACGTGCGCCTCCTCGAGATCGTGCAGAGCGGGTTTGCCTTCCTCATCATCGGCTACATGCTCTACGTCACATTTTTTGATGTGCTCGACTTGCCTTGGCGCAAACCGCCCGAGGAGCCGGCTGCAGAACTGAAGTTCGCGCCGAAGCCTTAACGCAGTTGAGAACTGAAGGTTGAGGGACAGAATGGTTGCCGCCGTGCCCACCGCAGATTTGCCGCTGCCATTTTATGCGCAGCGTCGCCGGAGCAGCGAAGTCATGGTCGGCCAAGTGGCTCTTGGTTCAGATTATCCCGTGCGAGTGCAGTCCATGCTGACTTGCGACACGATGGACACCGCGGCCTGCGTGCGGGATTCGGTCGCCCTCGCCGCGGTCGGTTGCGAAATCGTGCGCATCACGGCGCCGACCGTCAAAGATGCGCGAAATCTCGAAGCCATCCGCGACGGGCTCCGTGCCCAGGGCTGCGACGTGCCGCTCGTGGCGGATATCCATTTCAAGCCCGACGCGGCGCTGGAGTCGGCCAAGTGGGTCGAGAAGGTGCGGGTCAATCCGGGCAATTACGCCGACTCGAAGAA
>JBAXCT010000108.1:0-6934 GCA_037141375.1 Chthoniobacterales bacterium
AAGCATTGTCAGCCGCGAACGCATGGCAGCGAAGGATGGGACCAACCACTGGGTGGAAATCCACGCCAGCCCCTATCTGGACGAGCAGGGAAATATCGATGGAGTGGTCGCCGCGTGCCGTATCGTGGACGAGGAAGTTGCGGCGAAAAGAGAACTGGAGCGGCGGGCGCTGACGGACGAATTGACCAATCTGCTCAACCGCAAGGCTGTGCTTGACCACCTCGACGCTTTCGGACGCAATCAAGCACGCACCGGTCACGCCTTGGCCGTGCTATTTTGTGACTTGGACAGATTCAAAACCATCAACGACAACTACGGTCACGCCGCCGGGGATGAAGTTCTCCGTGTTATGGCCGACCGTATCCGAGGCTGCCTCCGCAGCAGCGATGATCTCGCCGCGCGCATGGGAGGTGACGAATTGCTCGTCGTACTGCACGGAGTCCAGGATCTTGCCAGCGCCTCGCACGTGGCGGAGAAGCTTTGCCGGTCTGCCGCGGAACCGGTCCCCATTCCCGGAGGATCGGTGCGTACGACCATGAGCATCGGTGTCACCTTGGCTCGACCGAGCGAGCGAACCGACGATCTGGTGGCCCGGGCCGATATGGCCATGTATCAAGCCAAGCAGACTGGGCGCAACCAGGTGATCCCCATCCCGCCGCCCGAAAGCTAACCCGGGGCACACCCGACTTTTTCCTTTTATGAACGACACCTTGAATGCAGATATTTTGTGGAGTGCGTTGACTCCGGCTGACGTGGAACTGGGCGCACGGACCCTGCTGGCCGGCAAATATCCCGGAGGGCGCGAGGCCTCGGCTCAGGCCATGGCCGCGATGGCCAAGGCCCGGCGCTTCCGGGTCTCTTTTCTGCAGCGACGCAAGCCGGAGCAGAATATTCCCCTGCTTCTTCCGCTGCTGCGCCAAGGCTCGGACCTCGTCCTGCGTTTCGACGTGCTCAAGGCATGGCTCATCAGCGGGAATTTATCCATGTTCGGTGAATTCCTCGACGCAGCCGGCGTGCCGCATGAGGGTGGATTCGTCGAGGACGACGCCCCGACTCCGACCAAGGAACAACTCAAGAAGGCGATCACCAAGATCGCCGCGAAGTATCCTCCGCGCGTGGTGGCCGTTTACCTGGGACTGCAAATTTTTGTCGGCGGCGATTTTGTCAAAAACCTAGGACCCGCCCTCGAGGAGCTCGAGTGGCCGCTGACCGAGCACCTGCGCGATGAGGTGATGGCCGCGGGCTGAGCGCTTCAGAACCCGATCTCGCGCAGGACATCCTGCTGTTGCTGGAACACGCCTTGGGCCATGCCTAAAATCTGCCAGGCAGCGAAAATCATGGCGGCTATATAAATGAAGTGCGGCAACATTTCACCCGCCCGCTGCATCGAGACGGTGGCCTCTTGCAGTGAGCGCTCGGCCAAGGCAGCGCACTCGCGATCGAGCATCCCACCCTCCTCGGCTGAAGCGAAATGAAGCGCGACTTCTTCGGGGAATACTTTTTCTTGGACCATAGCAGGGCCGGCGGGCTGACCGGATTGGGCAAGCGCCGCGAGTCGCTGGCTGGCCGCGTTCAGGCGCGGTCGCTGCGAAGCGGCACCGGCTTCGGCGAAGGCGCCGGAGAGCAATTGGCCGGACATGATGTGGAAATGCATCACCGCCGCCCAGCGCGCCATGCCTCCGCTGCGCCATGCCAGGCCCAACCAGGGTACCGCGCTGATCACCGCGTCGAGCGTTGGCATTCTACGCGCAGCCCCGAGCACGAGCTTGGCCATCTCCCATAGGACAAACAGCAGGAGCCAGAGGCATGCGAGATTGACGAGCACCGGACGGACAATGCCGTTACCGGAAGTGAGCCCGCTTACCACGGCGGGAAGCACGGCGGCAGCGTTGGCGATGAGCAACGGATACGTCAGAGCGTGTCGGGCGGCATCGCGCGCCTTGGCCTGGCTTTGATACCACCGCTCAAGGTGGGCGAATCCCGCGGCAATCTGGCCGCCGTTTTCTGCGGCGCGGATCACCGACGTCTCGAGCGGGGAAAGCGCGGGAGCCATGGCTTCGGCGATCGTCGCCCCCCGGGCGAGTGCCGCATCCATCCCCCTCAGCGCATCGCGCAGCGGCGCATGGGGTGCATGCCTCACCAATAGCTTTATGCCCTTTTCCACGGGAATACCAGCCGCAGAAAGGCGCGCGAATTCACCGAAGAAAATGGCTTTTCGGGAAGGATTCACAAGATGAAGCTCAATGATGAGGCAGGCGCACCGTATCCGGCAACAGCAGACAAAGCATGTGCTTGTCCGCGCGATGGAACTCACTGCGCCAAAGCATCACTTTTGCTCGCCGATCTGACCGCGGCTGCAGAGAGCGAAGCTGCTGAAAAATTCCCCAGCGGAGCCGGGCCATTCGTCTTTCTGAACGACAAGAAAAAGAAACGAAAACAAATAGGTGGCAATGATCGAGCGAAACCGACCGCTAACGCACTCCATTCGCCCGATGAGAAGCGAACCCGCAACCACGACCGGACCGGTGATGCCAGCAGATCCAGTTGAGCAGAATCTTGCGTCGCCATATCAGGCTATTATGCAGGGATGCAGCGCGAAGCAATCCTCTGTCATGACGCAGCCTGCCGACCGCAATCAACGGGGCGCCCCCACTTTTTGTCTGACCCGCACAGAGTTAAGCATCGACCGATAAACCCGGCTATGGGGTGCAATACCACCAACCACGCTGTTACGTGTTGCGGTGTAGCGCGCGCGAGGGTTGAGTGGTCGCATGTCGGAATGTTGCCACCACAAAAGCACCACCCCGTCACCCACTCACAAGACGGTGGGACCCTACACCTGCCCGATGCATCCGGACATCGTGCAGGATATGCCGGGCGATTGCCCGATCTGCGGGATGGCGCTTGAACCGCTCGGACTGCCGACCGGCGGGGACAACCAAGAACTGTGCGATCTGACGCAAAAGCTAACCGTATCCGCCATCCTGACATTGCCTGTCTTTGTTCTCGGCATGGCCCACTGGCTGCATGGATCTGCGCTTGCGCATTGGGCCGCGGGAGGCACCGGGCTTTGGCTGCAGGCCGTGCTGGCCACCGTGGTAATTTTCTGGTGCGGATGGCCCTTCTTGCGGCGGGCTTGGGCATCGCTGCACAACCGTTCGGCCAACATGTTCACGCTGATCGCGACCGGCACGCTGGCGGCGTGGGGGTTCAGCCTGGCCGTGATGCTGGCCCCGCAATGGTTCGGCACCAACAATGTCTACTTCGAGGCGGCGGCCGTCATCATCACACTTGTGCTGGCCGGTCAGGTGATGGAACTGCGAGCGCGCCAACGAACTGGCCAAGCGCTGCGCGCGCTGATGGATCTCGCGCCGGCCACGGCGTGGAAGGCCGGGCACGACGGCACATTTTCGGAGGTGCCGCTTGATGATGTTCATTCCGGCGACATCGTTCGTATGCGCCCCGGAGGCAAAGTGCCAGTCGACGGTGTCCTGGTGTCGGGCCAAAGCACGGTCGACGAATCCTTGCTGACCGGAGAGTCTCTCCCGGTGGCTGTGCAGGAAGGCAGCAAAGCCCACGCCGGAACGATCAACGGGGCCGGCAGCTTCGACTTGCGGGCCGAAGGCGTCGGGGCTGAGACCATGTTGATGCAGGTTGTTGCCCTAGTGGCCGAGGCGCAGCGCGGACGGGCTCCCATCCAAGATCTTGCCGACCGGGTCGCCTCGTTCTTTGTTCCTGTGGTTTTTGCCGTGGCTGTTCTCGCTTTTCTCGGTTGGATTTTTTTCGCTGGATCGCTCGCCATGGCGGTCACCGCATCGGTGTCCGTCCTCATCATTGCGTGCCCGTGTGCGATCGGACTTGCCGTGCCCATGTCGATCATGGTTGGAGTCGGCCGGGCGGCGCGCTCGGGCGTCCTCGTGCGGCAGCCTGCCGCGCTCGAGCGCCTCGCAACAATCGACACCGTCTGCGTGGATAAAACCGGAACGCTCACGGAGGGTCGCCCTCAGGTGAAGAGCGTCTTGTGCGCCGAGGGCGTCTCCGAGGAACAACTGCTGCGCGCCGCCCGCGCACTGGAGGAACATAGCGAGCATCCTCTCGCCGCTGCAATCGTGCGTTATGCCGCGGAGCACGGCGCGGTTGCCTCCCCAGCCATGGATTTTCAGTCAACGCCCGGCGGCGGCGTGAGCGGGACGGTTGATGGAAAGCGGGTCAGGGCGGGCACACCTGAGTTCGCCGGAACGGCGGGAGAGAAGATTCCATCCACAGGGGCCGCCTCGCGCATCGATGTCGCGGAAGAGGAACGCTGGCTCGGAACGCTGCTCCTCGCGGATGCAATTAAGCCGTCCGCCCGCACCGCTCTCGAACATCTGCGCCAACGCGGGTTGCATATTGTCATGCTCACCGGAGACCATCCCGGCGTGGCCGAGGACGTGGCGAAAAGCCTAGGCCTCACGGACTTCCGCGCGGGTCTCGCTCCAGGGGACAAGGCGAATGCGGTGGCCAATCTGCAGCGCAGCGGACGCCGCGTATGCATGGCGGGCGATGGCGTAAATGATGCGCCGGCACTCGCGCTCGCCGACACGAGCATCGCCATGGGCGCCGGCAGCGACGTAGCGAAGGAGACATCCGACTTTATTCTCGTGCATGGATCGCTCGAGGGCATCGTGCGCACATTCGAACTCGGACGCGCCATCATGCGCAACGTGCGGGAGAACCTCTTTCTCGCACTCGCTTACAATGTGCTCGGTATCCCGCTGGCGGCCGGCGTCCTGTATCCGTTCACCGGCTGGCTGCTAAGCCCGATGGTCGCCGGTGCGGCGATGAGCCTTAGCTCGGTCTCCGTCATCGCCAATGCACTGCGCCTCGGGCAGGTAGATCAATCCAGCCGCAGGTAAGACAGCAGCCCCTGCTTCCCTCCCTCGCGGCCGAAACCGCTTTCCTTGTAGCCGCCAAAAGGACTGGCTGGGTCGAACTTGTTGTAAGTCTCGGCCCACACGACGCCGGCACGCAGTTTGGTGGCGAGCTTGAAGACCTTGCTGCCCTTGTCAGTCCACACACCGGCGCTTAGTCCATACGGTGTGTTGTTGGCGCGCTCAAGCGCCTCCTCCGGGGTGCGGAAAGTCATCACGCTGAGCACGGGCCCGAAGATCTCTTCCTGGGCGATGCGGTGCGAGTCGGTCACGCCAGTGAAGAAACTCGGGGCGAAGAAGTAACCCTTCGACGGCAGCTTGCAGGCCGGCTGATAGAGCTCGGCCCCTTCTTTTTTGCCGCTCTCGACCAGCTCACGGATCTTGACCAGCTGCTCGCGGCTGTTGATCGCGCCGATGTCGGTATTTTTGTCGAGCGGATCCCCCACCCGCAGCGTGGCGAGGCGGTTGCGCAGACGGCGGATGACCGGTTCGACGATGCTCTCCTGCACAAACAGACGCGATCCGGCGCAGCAGACATGGCCCTGGTTGAAATAGATGCCCTGAATGATGCCCTCGACAGCTTGGTCGATCGGCGCGTCCTCACAGATAATGTTCGCCGCCTTGCCTCCGAGTTCCAGCGTGAGCTTCTTCCGCGTACCGGCGACCGACTTGACAATAATTTTGCCGACTTCGGTCGAACCAGTGAAGGCAAGCTTGTTGATATCAGGATGATTGACGATGGCGGCACCCGTGTCGCCGCTGCCGGTCACGATGTTGACCACGCCCTCGGGCAGATCGGCCTCGGCTAGAATTTCCGCGAGGTGCATGGCCGTGATCGAGGTGGTCTCGGCCGGCTTGAGGACACACGTATTGCCGCAGGCCAGCGCGGGTGCCAGTTTCCACGCGGCCATGAGCAGCGGGAAATTCCAGGGGATGATCTGGCCCGCCACGCCGAGAGGCTGCGGCTTCCGTCCGGGAAAAGCATAGTCGAGCTTGTCCGCCCACCCTGCATGATAAAAAAAGTGCGCGGCGACCAGCGGCAGGTCGATGTTGCGGCTCTCGCGGATGGTCTTGCCTCCGTCGAGCGACTCGATGACGGCGAGATCGCGCGTCTTTTCCTGCAGGAGGCGGGCGATGCGGAAAAGATATTTGCCGCGCTCGCGGCCGGGCATCTTGCCCCAGGTTTTTTCGTAGGCGCGGCGTGCAGCCTTGACCGCCTTGTCGACGTCGGCCGCGCTGGCTTGCGCGATCTCAGCGTGCTGCTTCTCGGTGGCGGGATTGATCGAGGGAAAATATTTTCCGGAGGACGGCTTGACGAACTTGCCGCCGATGAAGAGCTCGTAGCGCGGCTTGATTGTGATGTCCGTATGGACCTCCGGGGCGGGCGAATAGTTCCAGCGATCATTGAACCGCAAGGTGCGATCGCGCACGGGCACGGGGGCGGTGTGGGGTGGCGCATAGAGAACAGCCGCGCCGGCGGTAAGGGCTTTCTTTGTCTTGCTCATGGTAGGGAGAAGTAGTCGCCGCTCTGATAGCGGCCGTCGATGCTCTTGGCAATCTGCAGGAGGATGTCATTGGCCAACGTGCTGGCTCCGAGACGAAACATATCCGGCGTGAGCCAGTCGTCGCCGAGGGTCTCGTTGACCATGACAAGATACTGCAGCGCCTGCTTGGCCGTGCGGATGCCGCCGGCGGGCTTCATACCGATACGGATGCCGGTGGCGAAGAAGAATTCACGGATGGCGTCGAGCATGACCAGCGTGACGGGCAGCGTGGCGGCCGGGCTGACCTTGCCGGTGGATGTCTTGATAAAATCCCCTCCGGCCTGCATGGCGATCATGCTCGCGGCATACACATTGTCGTAGGTGACGAGTTCGCCGGTCTCGAGGATGACCTTGAGGTGCACATCGCCGCAAAGTTGTTTCACAGCCGCGATCTCATCATGGACCTTGGCGTATTCGCCACGGACGAAGGCTGCGCGGTCGATGACCATGTCGATCTCGTCCGCCCCCGCGCGAAGGGCG